>CAXBOF010000382.1:0-3166 GCA_963977205.1 uncultured Phycisphaera sp.
CAGGTTCTCGCACGAGGCCGAGATCATCGAGGGCGTGTTGATCATCACACAAGCCGGGTCGCTCTGGATCTCGCGCCAGTGCTCGACACCTTTGGCGTGCAGCGTCCGCTCTGCCAAGATGGCTTTCGGATCGCACATCGCGAGCACACGATCGGCCGCGCGCTGTCCCATTTCCTGCCGGGCTTCGCCGGGCATCGCAAGCGCCTTGCCCAAAACCTCGGCCAGTGAATGAGCGTTTCCCGACTCAAAGATCAGACCGCTCACGCCGTCCACGATGAACTCGCTGGCACCGCCGATGTACGAGGCGATCACGACCCGCCCTGCCTGCATCGCCTCGATGCAGGTGAACGGCGAGTTGTCCTCGGGCGAGGGCACGACCACGACCCCGGCCGAGTGTTGCAGCGCGCTCACACCACCCGGCGACATCCGGCCGTGCTCGACAACCGTGAGCGCCGACTCGCGGGGCATCTGCGAGATCAGCCGTTCACCGATCGGCACGCCCGTCCGCTCGTCAGGTGTGTCCGTTCCGACGAGGTGCAGCCGGGCCTCGGGCTTGAGCCGCGACCACGCCGAGAGCAGCGTGTCGATCCCCTTGCGATACTCCATCCGACCTACATACAGGACATCCGCCTCGATCTCGTCGACGTCTTGCGGCTCCTGAGAGGGCAGAGGCAGACGGATCACCGAGGCGCGCACGCCCCAGTTCTCCTGCACCCAGCCGGCCATGAACTCCGAGGGCGTCACGACCGCATCGGACCACTGCGCCTGCTCGCGCTCCATCCGCTGGAGCTCGTGCATCGCGCGCCCCGGCTCGCAGCGGCGGTTGACCCGCTCGATCCACGCGCTCGGTGAGTGCACGAACGTCAGCATCCGCACATCGCTATAAGAGCACAGGTTCCGCCTGCGGTTGAGCGCAAACCAACCCGCGGCCCCGGTGTCGGCGAACTCCACAAGATCGATGCCGTAGCGCACGATCAGTGTCTCGAGCTCGTTTGCGACCTGCATCGCAAAGACCGAGTGCGGCCCGAGCGCATTCCAAGCGGCCTGCGTCTCGGGCTTGCGGATCGCCGGGTGGGGCCCGGACCAGTCCTCGCCCAGCGCCAGCGGCAAGCGCACGACCGTCACGCCGTCCTCGATGTCTTCGGTGCGCTCGCCCGGCCCGACAGTGATCACGATCGGGTGCTGCCCCGCGCGGACCATCGCCTGCGTCACGCTCGTTGCGTAGGTCCCGATCCCGCCGCCAGAGAATGGCGGGAACTCCCGGCTGACGATGCACCAGCTCATCGTGCGCCGCTCCATGATTTCCAGAGCGCCAGCGCCTCTCGTGCGCCGAGGGCTTCGTCGGGGATCAGCCGTTGCCCGTGGCTGACGAGCCACGCGCGACCCTCGGGGCGCAGCTCGTCGATGTCGTGCGGATCGTGCCTTGTGCGCCTGGCGTGATATGTGTCGGTATTGGTGACGAGGCCGCCGTGCGCAGAACACAGGAGCGCAAGCACCCAGCTTGCGCCATGGTCGAGAACCGGATCGCGCCGGATGAGTGTGTGATCGATCTCGAAGTCGGGCCATCGATCGGCGCGGATTGCAATCGGGCCAAGCACGCGCGGGCGTTTGAGCAAACCCGTCACGGAAAAATCTTCGCTCACGCGGCCGTGCCCGACCAGCATCGCGGCCGAGGGGTGGTCGCGAGCCGCCCTGGCCAGTGCCACCAGGTTCTCATCGCTCCACGAGTCGCAGCGGACGAGCACCAGCCGCGAGCCCTTCTTCAGAGCTTCGAGCACGCCTTTCACGCCCGCGTGCGCCGGATTGACCGCGATCGCGTTCTCCACGGGACAAGCCCCCGAATGCTGACGGCTGCGCCGCCTACCCGGCGGATCACGCAGAACGCGCCCCGCCCGTCAGCGACTCCAGCTTACCAGAAATTTCATGCAAGAGAACCGGATCGAGTTATCGCATATCGAAGAATTCAGCCAGCAACCGGACACCAAACCCCGTCGGACCCGCGATGTAGGGCCCCTTGGCGCTGCTGGTCTCGTGCACGCCGGCGATGTCGATGTGCGCCCAGGGTGTGCCCTCGTCGACAAAGTAGCTCAGGAACGCCGCGCCCTGGATCGGGTGCGCCTCGCGCACCGGGGCGCTGTTGACGATGTCGGCCACGGGGCTCTTCATCATCTCGCGATACTGCTCGTCGTGCGGCAAACGCCAGACACGCTCGCCAGAAGCGGCGCCAGCCTCGTCGAGCTGGCCGCGGAGCTTGTCGTCATCGCACCACAAGCCGGCGAAAGCCGAGCCGAGCGCGACAACCACGCCGCCGGTGAGTGTTGCCATGTCGATGATCGAGGACGCGTCTTCCTTCCGACACGCGTGCACGAGGCCGTCGGCGAGCACGAGGCGGCCCTCGGCGTCGGTGTTGGTGACCTCGACGGTGACGCCGTTGGCAAACTCGAGCACGTCATCGGGGCGGTAGGCCTCATCGGAGATCGAGTTCTCGGCGCACATCAGGAGTGCAACGACGCGCTGGCGGGGCTTGATGACGGTCGCGATCGCGTTCATCGCGCCAAAGACCGCGCACCCGCCGTCCTTGTCGCGCTTCATGCCCTTCATTCCGCCGCCGACCTTGATGGACAGACCGCCCGAGTCGTAGGTCATCGTCTTGCCGACGAGGACGACCGGCTTGGCCTTCTTGCCCGCGTTCTTGGGCGTGTACTCAAGTCGGATCATGCACGGCGCGTTCTCGCTAGCCTGGCCGACAGTCTTGCACCCGATCAGGCCCATCGAGTCGAGCTGCGCACCTTTATAGACGGTGCACTTGAGGCCGGCCTTGCGCGCCATCTTCTGGGCTTCGCTTGCCATCCACGCGGGGGTGGCGATGTTCGGCGGCGTCTGGCTCAGGTCGCGCGCCATGTTCGTGCTCTCAGCAAGCCCGAGCCCGCGTTCAAGACCGGTCGTAAACGCCTTGCTGGGCGAGGTGAGCGCGATTTTGCCGTACTTGGGAGTGGTCGTCGCGCTGCCACGGAGGCGGTCGTAGCTCCAGCCCATGATCCCAAAGCCCTCGGCCAGCGCGCTGGCGCAGGCGCCCTCGTCGAGCTTGGCGTCCTTGATCGGGCCAGAGAGATCGATCGAGAGGCTGGTCGCCTTGATCGCGCTTGCGGTCTTGGCGAGCGCCGCG
>CAXBOF010000383.1:0-3163 GCA_963977205.1 uncultured Phycisphaera sp.
GTCTCGGAATCCAGAGTAGGCGTCTTTGAAACCGAAGAATGCGCAGTCGTCGCCTTCCTGTTCGACGCCGTCGGAGGCAGCGAGGTCGGCGCTGAATGGGCCGTACCCGACGCCGCCCATGCCGTAGAAGAGTGTTTCGTCGGACTGTCCTGGGTTGAAGGTGACGATGTTGAAGAGTTCGAAGTCGAACCACCAGTCATCGGCGGCGATGGCGTAATCTTCTCTGTTCTCTGCGACGATATTCAGTGAATAGTCGCTGTTCGTTTCGAGGCCGACGCGTGTGAGAGTTCGCGTGCCGCCCATGGTGTCGAACGCGTCGAACGTCAGGGCGACAGGGTCGTTGGCGTTGTTTGTATCGAAGAAGTAGCTTTGTTGCTGTGTGATGACCTGCGCGTTTGCGCCGGCGGCTGTGAGTGCGGTGGTCAGCGCGATGGCTGCGAGGGGTCTGAGTGTCATGGGTCTCTCCGAGTGTGGCGCGGGTGTTTCCCGGTGCCTGGTTGTCGTACAGCCGTCAACGCCGACGGCTCCCCTCCCCCTGCCTGCAGGACAATGTACCACGGGCCATATTGTTGTTCAAGATTTCTTTGAAGAAATCTGGGACATTTTTGTTCTCTGCTCTGATCTGCAGTAGGATGTCTGAGAGACTGCTTTGAGGAGACCCCGGACCGAGATGGCCGTACAAAGAACGAATTTCGATGCTGCCGAGGATCTGGACACTTTTGGTGCCACGGCGAACAAGCGCATACGGGCCACGCAGGCGGCCTGGCTCGAATTGCTCGGCGAGATCGATCTTTCGGGTGCTCGTCCGACGGCGATCGCGCGCAGGCTGGGTTTGGACAAAACGCTTGCGTGGAAGGTGGCCAGGTTTGCCGGCGAGGAAGACTCGGGCAAGGCGTTCCGTCACTTGCCGGGCGAGTCGGGTGTGGAGATTGTTCTCAAGGCGATCCGGGATCGGGGCGTCGTCGAATCCCGGATCGAGCCGGTGCGTTCAGCGGTGATCGAGCTCCGGGCGTTCGTGCGTGAGCAGGCGGGCGACCGCCGGGCGTTTGAGGCGATGGTCAGCGGCAACCATCGCGAGAGCAAGGCAGAGCTGGAGCACCGTCGACAGTTGTACCGCGCGAACTCGGCGATCTGGGGCGTCCGGGCGGCATCGCAGATTCTGACTGTTGTTCTTCGGCCATCCGCATCGGTGCCGGGCATGCTCGATGTGGTGCAGCTGGGCGGTCTGGTGGGGCTTGAGCGGTTGCGGGTAGAGGTGCCCTGGATCGTTCGGCGGCTGCGCGCTTCCAATGACAACGAGAGCAAACGGTATCAGATCCCCCGCAGGCCATTGGATTCGAGTGTTGGTCCGGATGACCAGCCGTTGCTCAAGCGGTATTGCACGAAGCCTTTGCCTGAGTTGCGTCAGTTCGAGGATGAGAACGGCTGGATCTACGACGAGCTTGTACCCGGCCCTGTCGGTCGGAGCGGATCGGTGACGTGCGTTCTGGGCGAGCATCAGCCGGGCGTACTGCCCGCTCGGTATAGCTTGACGAACACGGCGGGTCGGTATTCGCTGACGGTGCGGACGCCTGTGGAGCATGTGCTCTTTGATCTATTGATTCACAGGGAACTCGAGCAGTTTGGCGAGGCCGAGATGAGGACGTACGGGCTTTTAGAGGGTCGTCCTACGGCCGGTGGGGGCACGCAGAACGCGAGCCCGCTGTATGAACCACGGTCGGCGCGTCGGCTGGGCTCGCCCGCGATCGTTCAGTCCGCCCGTTTGAGCTGGTACGCGGCGATGGTGCGTGAGTCACTTGAGCGGGCCGACTGGGGGGGGCTTGACGATTTTCGTGGTTATCGGATGGAATCGGAGTATCCCCCGATCCCCTGCGATCTCACGATGGTGTGCGCGATCAACCCGGAGAATCATTGACAGAGCCTGCTGATTCTGACGGTGTTGTGGCTGCTGCGGGTCAAGCGGTTCACCCCCCCAGCCGTTGCACGAGGCCGAGCTTTACGTCGATCGCGAGTATGAAGCGTCGATGGCATCGACGAAACCGGCGGCGGAACGGATAGTCCGGGCATGCCCAGTTTTACATCCATCGTGTTCGCGGCCGGCGCCCTCCTCTTTTCGGCAGGTGCGCAGGGCCAGGCTTATACGACCGACCCGGACCAGATGGCGCCGCCGATGTTTGATGGGGATGTGCCGATCATCGAACCCCGGAACATGGCGCTCTACGACACGCTGGGCTACCCCGATGCGTTGACGCCGGTGATCTCGATCGAGCACCACGATGCTCTTTCGTACGATGTGACGTACAGCTTCAAGAACACCTCGGCGTTTGCCCGCCCGATCGGCAGGCTCGAGATGGGCATTTTCGGGCTGGGCGAGCGGCTGCGTGTGCTCGATCACGCCAGCAGCATGGCCTGGCGTGACATCAGCCATGGCGAGTTTCAGGGCTATTCGTGGTGCTATCCCGGTAACGCGTACAGCCCGGTGATGGTCGCGATGAATCAGACGCACGTGATTGGCGTGAGTTTGCTTTACCCGGTGATGGACTATCGGCACGATGCGGCGGTTCAGTTCAACCGTGTGGGTGGTGTGTTTCGCGGGCCGGCGGAGCGTCTGGGGTGGATGGTCTCGTTCGATCTGAACAACTACAACGGGCCGAGCGCGCGTGAGCGGGTCCATTTCGGGGCTGAGCTATTGCCGGGCGAATCGCGTGAGTACACCATGGCGGTCCGCGTGATGAAGCGGCCCCAGGCGTCGGGCTCGGTGGCGGGGGAACAGGAATGGCTTGAGGTGCTCGAGCCTTACCGCTCCTACTTCCAATCGAATTTTGGCAGCGTGACGTATGAGCGGCGGACCAAGCCCGTGATGACGTGGGCGTTCGCAGACGAGAGCAACATCAGCCCGACGAATCGGCGGGGCTTTGGCGGCAACGAGAACCGCCCGGATCGCGTCGGCTTCGCGCCGGCTGCCAACAGCATTATCAACGCGAATGCTGGCTATGAGAGTGTGATGATCTGGGTGCCCAGCGGTCTGTATGCGACCAATCGTGAGCACAATTTGCCTTACCGCTTTACGGCCGGCTGGCTCGATCAAGAGAAGCTCCGCACCGCGACTGACTCGATCGGGTTGCCCGCGATCCCTCGCTCGGGCATGGAGCTTGGCCTCTGG
>CAXBOF010000384.1:0-3158 GCA_963977205.1 uncultured Phycisphaera sp.
CCCCTGGGGGAGAGGGCCGGGGAGAGGGGGCTTTGCGTGCTCGGTGATTCAGTCGAAAAAAGAAAGAAGAGAGGCAGAGCCCCTCTTCCGTCTGCTTTGCAGACACCTTCTCCCCCAGGGGAGAAGGAGGCATGAATTACTTGCGGTCGTCGATGGCGACGTAGGGGACGTCGTGGTCGCCGGTGAACTCGGCCTTGGGGCGGAAGAGCCTGTTGTCGCCGAGCTGTTCGATGACGTGGCCCGACCATCCGCCCAGGCGGCTCATGGCGAACATGGGCGTGAAGAGGTCGAGCTTGAGCCCGATGCAGTGGTACGTTGTGGCCGAGTAGAAATCGACGTTGGGGTAGATGCCCTTGGCGCCGACCTCGCGGGCCATGATCTCTTCGATCTTGTTGGACTTGAGGTAGAGCGCCTCGTTGCCGGTGTCGTAGGCGAGCTGCTTGGCGAGCTTCTGGAGCTCGTTGGCGCGGGGGTCCTTGGCTTTGTAGACGCGGTGGCCAAAGCCCATGATCTTGCTTTTGCTGGCGAGTTTGTCGAGGACGTACTTCTCGACATCGTCGACACTGGGGATCTCATTGAGCATCTTCATGACGCCCTCGTTGGCGCCGCCATGGAGCGGGCCGCGGAGCGAGCCGACTGCGGCGGTGAGGGCGGAGTAGACATCGCTGAGCGTTGAGATGACGACGCGGGCGGCGAAGGTGGAGTTGTTGAGGCCGTGATCGGCGTGTGTGATCATGCAGATGTCGAAGGCGCGGGCCATGGTGTCGGTGGGCTTCTCGCCGTTGAGCATGTAGAGGAAGTTCTGGCTGAAGCCGAACTCTTTGTTGGGCTCGACGGGGTCGAGGCCGCGGCGGATGCGGTCGTAGGCGGCCACGAGGGTGGGGGCCTGGCCGAGGATGTTGATCGATTTCTGGCGGGCGCTTGCGACGTCGTTGGCGTTGGGGTCGCTGTCGTAGAAGGAGAGCTCGGAGATCAGCGTGCGGAGCACGTGCATGGGCTCGGCGGTCTTGGGGATTTTGCGGATGCTCTCGATGATGCCCGCCGAGATGTTGTAGTGCTGGCGGAGTTCTTTGGTGAAGGTGTCGAGTTCGTCGCGTGTGGGGAGTTTTTTGTTCCAGAGGAGATAGACGGTTTCTTCGAAGGTGGAGTTCTGTGCGAGCTCGTCGATATTGATGCCGACGTATTCGAGGACGCCGTTGACGCCGTCGATCCAAGACATCTGGGTTTCGGCAGCGATGACGCCCTCAAGGCCCTTTGCGTAGGTGCTCATTCTGATCCCTCTGATGCGGATTTCCGCGGATTGTTTGGGTATCGGCGGACAAACAGGGTGACGTTTGCGCCGGAACGCGGAACTATAGAACCCTCGGGGCCAAAGATCAGGATGGAGTGCGTTTGCTCCCCCCGAAGAGATGCCAGTGCGGGCCGGCTTGGTCCGATGGAGCCTGCCGCGTGCTGATTCCTCTGACAACCGACAGGCCCAGACGCCGAAGCCCGGTTCTGATTCACGCGCTGGTTCTGATGAACGCGTTGGTGTTCGTCTGGACGCTCTCGATCCAGTCGGGCGACCCGCAGAAGTACTTCAACCTCCTGAGCACCTACGCGGTCCACGGCGAGAACTTCCAGTGGTATCAGCTCCTGACGAGCGCGTTCCTGCACGGCGGGTGGATGCATCTGCTCTTTAATATGTTCGTGCTCCTGGCGCTTGGCCCCAATGTCGAGGACAAGATGGGGCACGTGGGCTTTGCGCTGCTCTATGTGATCGGGGCGGCGGCCTCGGGCGGGGCGCATATTTTGATGAGCCAGAACCCCGCGATCGGGGCGTCCGGCGCGATCGCGGCGGTGACGGGCGCGTACCTGGTGCTCTTTCCGAGTACGCGGATCATCTGCTTTTTCATCTTCACGCTCAGCCGAATCGCAGTCCCGGCGTGGTGGTTCATTGGTTTCTCGATCGCGGTGGACCTGCTGGCCAACGGGCTTGGCAAAGGCGATGGCATCGCGCACGCGGCTCACCTTGGCGGCTACTTTTTCGGGATGGGCTCGACGATGATCCTGCTCTGGGCGAATGTGCTCAAGCGTGAGCCGTACGACCTGTTCAGTGTGCTGCGCCAGAAGAAACGCCGGGCCGAGTTCGCGTCGGCAGCGAAGTCGCATCAGGAGATGGTGCAGCAGAAGGTTGGGGCGACGCGACCGGAATCGCCGCGCACGAAGGCGCTGTACGAGGCGCGGGCGCGGATCGGCGGGCTTGTTTCGGGCGGGCAGTTCGAAGAGGCCGCCGATGAGTACCGGGTCTTCGTGGATGAATACGGGACGGACGAGCCGACTGCGGTATTGAGCCGGGATCTTCAGTTGAAGCTGGCCGAGCATCTGATGCGCTCGGGAGATCGGGCATCGGCGGCTCGGGCGTACATCGGGTTTGCCCGGGCGAATCAGTTCGATCGTGAGGCGCCCGGCGCTTTGCTCATCGCGGCTTTGATGCTTGCCGAGGATCTGGGCAAGCCCGAAGAGGCCAGGCCGCTGATTGAAGAGGCGCTGCCGAAGCTGGCGGGGCAGGAGAAGGAGCTTGCTCAGACGCTGCTTGGGAGTCTTGGGGTGCGATCGGAGAATTGATTGCTTCCTCCCTCTCCCCGACGGGGAGAGGGCTTGGGAGAGGGGTCTTTCTTCCGACAGGTTGAAGGCAGACCCCTCTTCCGTCTGCTTCGCAGACACCTTCTCCCCGGAGGGGAGAAGAGGCGTGGATGCTCGCACTACGATGCGCCCATGGCACGCACACGCATCAAAATCTGTGGTATCCGGGACGAAGAGGCACTGATCGCGGCGGCGGAGTCCGGGGCGGATGCGGTGGGGTTTGTCTTTGTCGAGGAATCGCCCCGTTATATCCAGCCCGAGGAGGCGTGGAAACTGGCGGGGATGCTGCCGCCGATGATCGCTACGGTGGGTCTGTACCAGAACCCGGGCGTGGATGACTTTGCCGAGGTAGAGCAGGTCTGCCCGACGACGCTGACGCAGCTTCACGGCAACGAGCGGGATCAGATTGTCGAGATGATCGGGCCGGACCTGATCAAGGCGATCAAGTTCGACCCCGCGACGATCGCGGGCAGACTCAAGCACTACGACGCGTTTGCCGAGGTGAGCGCGATTCTGATCGATGGCTCGGCGGG
>CAXBOF010000385.1:0-3155 GCA_963977205.1 uncultured Phycisphaera sp.
GTCAGCACGCTCTGGGCATGACCATCGTAGAAATTCACGAGCGTTCGGGCACCGGGCAGCGCAAAGTACTGATGGTTTGGCCCCGAGTAGCGGTCGTAATCGTCGTACATCATCACCTTCGCCGACGGATGCGCGACCTCTGTCATCAGTCGGCGAGCGAGCACCCCGGACTCTGTCGGCATGCGCCAGACATTTTGACTCGTTGTAGCTCTTGCCACGGTCGTAGGTGGCGCCGAGTCGTTCGAGAAATGCGACGGCCCGAGCGAGAACGAGGAACTGAACGGCCAACGCCAGAGATCACGGAAGTCCGTCGCAGAAGTCGGAGGCGGATAGGGCGAGCCCTGCGGGTCAAGCAGGAATTCCTCTGTGTTCTGGATCCAATCATTCCTGCTCGCATCAGCGTGCGAAACGAACACCTCCGAGGGCACGCCCTCGCCCATGTGGTATGCGAGCACCAGATGGCTGAATAGAAAGTACGGCGCATGCGACTGCGGCGTCATCGTGATCGTCGGCTGAATGAGCCGGAAGTCAGACATCTGCGTCACCAAATCGAGCTGCTGGTACAACGCCGCCCGCAAGTCATCCTGCCCCGAGTTCCCGAGCAATTGAGCACACGACGCAGCGAGCTGCGAATTGGGCGTCACCGGCACCTCGCCCGGACGCCACGAGAACGTGAAGAGCCGATCCTGAAAGTCCGTGGAATAGATCGCCGACGCCTGGCTTATCAGACGGAGCCGCGACACATCGCCCCGGATCGAGGCCTGCTTGCGATTCCGCTCGATCGCCGGCAAACACACCGCCAGCAGCGTCACCGCGATCAATACAACTACAACGAGTTCCACCAGAGCGAACGCCCGTCTGCGTGCCATCTGTTGTCCTCCCGATACCAGTCTGCTAGCGCGGCCCGCAAGAAAACGAGCCAGATACTGGGTTGGACGCAAGGCCTCCGATGTAGTTCCAACTGCGTACAAGAATTCACAGTCTCGCTTCGCTTACTTTGCGGGGTAATCGATCCCCTGAAGCCCGCCACGTGTCTGGTCGTATCGCACGGGTACGGCCTCGCGAAATGCCCTGGGCGGATCCCACCATGAAATCGGAGCGTAGTAATAGAAAATGGCCGGCTGATCCGGAGTATCCGCGCCACGGGTTGGATCGTTTGGGATGAAGCCAAAGTTCGCGTCTGCCGTTGCAAGCCTCGCCGCGTGCCCGTCGTAGAAGTTCATGATCGAGGACGATGTCTCTAAGCCGAAGTACTGCCGCCCCTTGGCGTTGTAGCGATCGAAGTCGTCAAACATCATCACCTTCATCGACGGGTAGGCGACCTCTGCCGCATTCCGCCTTCCGAGTACGCCCTGTTGCGACGGCATATACCAAGAGCGATGATTCGTCGCACGCTGCGCTGTTCTGGGCACTGGCCAATTTGAATTGCTCCCCACATCATTTGAGTAATGTGAGACGCCAACTTGGTACGACGAACTGAAGGGCCAGCGCCAGAGATTGACAAAGTCCGTGCTCGCTGAGGGAGGTCTCGCGGGCGATGCCGCGGGGTCATCTAAATACGCATCCAGATTGTTGAGCCAGTACGTCCGGAACTTGTCGCCGCGCGAGATGAACAGGTCAGACGGCAACGACTCGTCCATGAAACGCGCCAGAACCAGATGGCTATAGCTAATATTCGGCACGGAGTACGGAGGCACAAATTCAGGATTCGGTGGCAGACGCTCGTCTTTGAATCCAAACGTTACCAGATCCAGATGTTGCAAAGCCGGTGCCCGTGTTTGCGAAGCAGCGTTATTCGGATTCAACTGCGCACACGCCAGTGCCAGCCGCGCATTGGGCGTCACCGGCACCTGCCCCGGTTCCCACGAATATGTAAACAGCCTCCCGGCATTGGCGCTGGAATACATCGCCGACGCCTGACTGATCAGACGCATGTTGCCGAGGTCCGCCTTGATCGACGCCTGTCGCCTCTGTTCCTGGATCGTCGGCAGGCACACCGCCAGCAGCACCGCCGCCAGGCACACCACTACCAATACCTCAACCAACGCGAACGCTCGTACCCTTGCCATTTCTCATTCTCCGAGACCAGACCACGATCGCGTCCGGCCAGATAGGAGATCTGACGCCGGATTTGGCGAGCGGTTCCAATTGAACCAGACAATCGGGTAAACCTTACTTGCCCGGGTAATCAATCCCCTGCAGCCCGCCACGCGTCTGGTCGTATCGCACGGGCACGAGTGTGTCGACGGCTCCCGGCGGGTCCCAGCCCGCAAACGGCTGGTATGTGTACTGGGCTGAAGGCTCGTCGGGCGTGTCAGCGCCGAAGTCCGGGTTGTTGGGCCAGAAGCCGTAGTTCGCGTCCGCCGTTGCCTTCCGAGCCGCGTGCCCGTCGTAGAAGTTCATGATCGAGGACGAGGATTCAAGTCCGAAGTACTGCCGTCCCTTGGCGTTATACCGGTCGTAGTCATCGAACATCATCACCTTCATCGACGGATACGCGACCTCCATCGCGTTCCTGTTGCCGAGCACGCCTTGCTGGCTCGGCATCAGCCAACTTCGATTATTTGATGCACGGGATGCCGTTGTGGGAGGTCCTGTGTCGTTGGAGTAGTGTGATACACCCAACTGGTAGGACGAACTGAAGGGCCATCGCCAAAGACTGACAAAGCTTGTTCTCGTCGTCGGAGGCTGAGCGGGTGATGCTAAGGGATCATCCAAATACGCATCCAGATTGTTCAACCAGTATGTCCGATACTTGTCACCACGCGAAACAAACAGTTCCGACGGCATACTATCGCCCATAAATTGCGTCAGAACTAGATGGCTATAGCTTATATTCGGCACAGTACCTGTAGGCACAAAATCAGGATTTGGTGGCAGACGCTCGTCTTTGAATCCATATGTCACCAGATCGAGTTGCTGCAAAGCCGGTGCTCGTATTTGCGAAGCAGCGTTATTCGGATTCAACTGCGCACACGCCAGCGCCAGCCGTGCGTTGGGCGTCACCGGCAACTGTCCCGGCTCCCACGAGTATGTGAACAACCTCCCAGCATTCGCATTCGAGTACATCGCCGAGGCCTGGCTGATCAGACGCATGTTACCGAGGTCCGCCTTGATCGACGCCTGTCGCCTCTGTTCCTGGATCGTCGGCAGGC
>CAXBOF010000386.1:0-3136 GCA_963977205.1 uncultured Phycisphaera sp.
CGGGCGCACAAGCAGCCGCATCACCCACGAGCCGGGCCAGCCCGTCACGAGCCCGATCCACGCCTTCACATCCAGAACCGCATCGTCCTCCTCAAAGCGCTTGGTCTGCGAGAAATCGACCGGGATCCCCTCAAGCTCCATCGCCCTGCCGATGTCGGACACCGTGTTGTGCGAGCGTCCGATGACCGCGATGCGCGCCAGATCGCGACCGTCATTGGCCGCCAGATCCTCAAGGATCATCGCCGCGATCGTCACGCCCTCCTCGGCATTGCCCGCAACGTGCACCGCCTCGACCTGACTCGGCGCATCGTCAAAGTCCCGGCGGGCGAGGATCTCTTTTTCCGGCTCGAACCGATCATGGGCCGCAGCGATCACCCGCTGAGCCGTGGCCAGCACCGCCTCACTTGAGCGGTAATTCTCGCTCAGCGTGACGACCTCGGCCCCCTGCCAGATCTCGGCGAAATGCTGGAACGCGCGGTCGTCGGAGCCGCGGAAGCCGTAGATCGCCTGGTCGTCATCGCCGACGACGCAGATATCCCTTTCCATCCTCGGCGGCGAAAGCTCCCGCAGAAACGCAAGCTGCGCGCCGTTGACATCCTGGAACTCATCCACCACCACATGGCGGACCTCGTCGTGTATCACCGCTCGTGCGCGCTCGGACTCGCGCAGCACGCGGATCGGGAGCATGATGTAGTCATCGAAACTCAGCAGGCCGCGCTCGAGGCGGATGCGCTCGAAGTGTGTGTAGATCGCCGAGCTTGCCGTCAGTTCTTCCGCGTTTGTGCGCTCGGCGGCGATTCGCTCGTCGTCCCACTCGCCCGACTCGGCGCGCTCCTCGATCAGCTCCATCCATTTCGTGGCGAGCTTCATGCTTTCATCCGCAAATACAGCCGACGTGCGCAAGAACTCGATCCACGCCCACGCCCGCTCGCCGAGCGCCTCGATCCCGCCGCCGGCCAGCAGCACGCTGGGCACGTGCCCCTCGTCGATCGCCAGGCGGGCCGCCTCGCGGAGCATGCGCTTGCGCTGCACGGAATCCATCAGGTCCGTCAGACCGGGGACGCCGATCGTGTCGCCCCACTTGTGCAGGATTCGGCGGCCGAGGCTGTGAAATGTTCCAACACTGACCCGCGACGCGGGCGACTGGCCGATGAGTGCGCCGAGCCTCTCCTGCATCTCCTCAGCGGCTTTGACAGTGAACGTCACAGCCGCGATCGATTCGGGGCGCACGCCGTCACGCTCAATAAGTCTTGCGATGCGGTGGGTGATGACGCGCGTCTTGCCCGTGCCGGGGCCGGCGAGCACGGCGACCGGGCCCCGGTCGTGGCTCACCGCCTCGTGCTGGGCGCTGTTGAGTCCCTCGGACCAGTGAGCCTTGCTCGTCATGTGTGGTTCCCGTGCTCTGGTGATTGGTTCAGATCAGCCCTCGGCCTGTCCGCGGTCGCGCATGTAGAGGTGGATGGCGGTCGTGCCGTAGTCGTGCGTCTCGGGTCCGATGGCGCCCTCGACCTTGAGGCTTGGCTCGGCGTAGACGCTCCGCTGCGTGTCCTCAAATTCTTCTGTGCCGACGACGTGCTTGAAGGGCCAGGGCGTGCGGATCATCGCGTAGCCGTCGTCGTCGAGATTCTCGACGAGCCTAGCGAATTGCTTGATGACGCGCGGGTAGGTCTCGGGGTCCTCGACGAGCTTGTAGGGCGGGTCGAAGAAGATCAGGTGGACGGGGCGTGGGCAGCGCGCCAGAGCCGCGGCCCCGAGGGCGTCGGCCTTGACCGCCTCGGCCCGCTCGCCGGCCCCGACGTGCTCGATGTTCTTCTTGAGCACCTCGAGCACGGTCTTGTCGCGTTCGATGAAGACGCACCGCTTGGCGCCCCGGCTGATGGCTTCGAGGCCGATCGCGCCGGAGCCGGCGAAGCCGTCGTAGCACTCCTGACCCTCGACGTGCCCGCGGAGGAGGTTGAAAAGGGCTTCCTTGACCAGATCGGGGATGGGCCTTGTGGGCATTCTCTCCGAGGGGCTAAAGAGTCGCTTGCGTCGAAATTCGCCACCGATGATGCGCATTGGATCAGCAAAGCCGATCGGGGGGTGCGGGTCAAGTTGAGATGGAAGAACTGGCGCTCGCCTTGGTGGGAAAAGGAGAGCAAATCCCCTCGCTTGCGCTTCGGGCTCGTCAGTTCAAGAGGGCGTTGATGGAGGCGAAGAGGGCATCGTCGGCGACGGATTCGGGGTCTTCGAGCAGGCGGGAGATCGGGCCGCCGATGACGGGCGGGGTCTCCACGCCCGAGACCACGCGCCAGAATGGCTCGTCGGCCCCATCGCTGAGCCAGCTGCGGAGCTGGCCCGAATCGAGGTTGGCATAGGCACGCAGATCCTCGCAGCCGATGTAGACCACGCGGGTGATGAGGAGGTAATCGTCGCTGGCGAACTCGGCCTCGGCTGCCACGCCCGCGATGGCGTCGGCCAATCGGCCAAAGAGCGCCATGTCGGCCCGGAGCATCGCGTCGGCGTCGTGCCAGACGATGTACCGGTTCCGGATCGGTGGGCGGCCCGGGATGATGGGCTGGGAGCGGAGCCTTGCGACCACGCCACTGGGACCATCGATACGACGGCGCATCGGGGCCTCGCCCGGGATCGATCGTTCGAGCTGGTAGCAGAGGCCATCCAGATCGGTGACGTCGCGGCCATAGATCGGGATGACCTGGGAATCGTGGATGCCAGCCAGGAATGCCGCCAGACCCGCAGCGAACGAGGCACGCTCGCCCGAGCGGTCGGACCACGCCGCGAGGTGGTGCTCTTCGAGCACACGGGCAAGCTCGGCTTGCCAGCCCCGCATGGGTGAACCCGGAACAGAATGGCCGCGCAGCAATTCCATCGCGCCAAAGTCACGCCCATTTCGGGGCGCCCTCTCCGACGACACGGCTACCGCACGACCGTTCGCTCTCGATCCAGACAACGCGTACGCCCCCACTCAGGGCGACCCGTTTCCCACGTCTGACAGCCAGACGATGCGCTGGAAACGAGCCCCTGCAACCAATTCGATCGGTTCAACCGTAAAAAGCCCTCCAATCTCGGGCATTCCCTTACCCCGTTTGCCATTTTCTTGTTCGGACACGCACTGGACCGCGGTGTCCTTCAATGA
>CAXBOF010000387.1:0-3122 GCA_963977205.1 uncultured Phycisphaera sp.
TCTTTGTCGCCCCGGGCCAGCAGCACCTTGAACCGCTGGTGGCCGCCGACAAGGTTGCCCGACCGCTTGTTCCAGACCAAGGGCTCGACCAGCCCGAACTCGTCCAGGCTGGTCCTGATCTTCTCGTACTCACCGTCCCCGGGCTTCAGGTCCAGCCGCGGGTTGTACGGGGCGGGGTTGATCCGCTCGACGCTCACATACACAATTTCCATTCCGACCTCTGCGCGCAGCTATCGCGCACGGGCTGCGCTGATCTAGATCCGGATGACGCGCAGCCCATAGGCGACACACCCCGGCAACATTGCCGGGCGGATCGGGTATAGGTTGGTCTCTCTACATATTTTGATATGAAAGCCGTGCTCAGACGGCCGATGGCCAGATGCTCTGGTCATCAGGCTCCCTACGGCCTTAAGCCATTGGTCGCCGGGGGAGGATAGCTCGTCTTAGCATGATATTCAATCTAAGCCCTTCTGATTGGTAGATAGCTTCATGCGCCATTGCCAAATCACCGCATCATGCCCTGTGTACATCTGATCCAAATTTAATCACAACCTGTATTGTAATTGGCGACCCAGGCCGAGAAATCTACTGGTGTGCTTAAGCCCTCGCCGCTTGGGTCGGACGCAGCAGTTTGAGCGCATCTGCCTCAGTACACCAAGAGGGCTGTGCACCGCGATCAGGCCCCGCTGCTCGACGTAGTGGGCGACGCATCGCGCTGATTCTCGGATGAATGCCTACGGAGCAATCTAGCGGAGCACTCAGGCACGTATGGTCGTGCCAATTCGTGCATTAGCTTCGCAATCACGCTGAACGGAGCGAGCAGATCGAGGACGCGATCGCGACGTACGAGGCCGTCCTCGAGACGAGGCCCGAACTCGACGCCGCGATGGCCGGGTTGGCCTCGGACCAGACCAGGCACCGGCGAGCGGATGAGCGGACAGCACAACTCCTCGGCAAGATCGCGAGGAATGGGAAGGATCCAGCGATCCGACAGTGGGCCCTCGATCAACAGGCGAGACTGGCGAGCGGGATGGAATGAGTTGGCTCGGCGGCGTCCTCAAGACCTACGAACGCCGAGCCGCCTGACCCAGACAATCCCTCTCATACGCTTCAAATTGGGTGGATGAGATTACGAAACCCCAAGTAGCCGATGCATACGCGGCCAGAAAGGGCCAACGGCTTCCCAAGCTGAATGTCACCGGCTCGACTTCGGCCACCTGAAAGCAATCAACTATAATTGCGCTTTTCATTTGTTTAATTGCTCAATAATATATGCTATTAAGAGGCATGCAATTCCAAGAATAATCGCTGGCAGCCACAGAATGAACAAACCCGGGATAAGCCCAATAGCAAACAGTGTGATACAAACAAAAAACAAGATTCGCCCAACGATTTGCAGCGTTTTGATCATTTAATATCAATCATTATTTAAATAAATCAATATAAGGTACTTCATCATAGTGGTACTCACCATCGTCCGCACACGCTTCCAAACAGCACTTCCACTTGTATGCAGTATTGCCCACATCAACCACCACTACTGCCAAAGACCCCCACGAGCCCAAAACCCTTCCGCCAAGCCTTCTAGCACCAACACCCAAAGCTTTATTCAACTTGGCTCGTATCCTACCCAGAATTCGATTCCTAGCCTTACTAATATCACCCGCGGGGATGCCCAGCTGTTTCATTGCATAATACATGTATTTTTTTGAATCACCCTGTATGAACTTGAGAGTCACCAGTAAACGGTGCGCACCAGACAGCGTACCAACGCCCGACTTAACAAGTTCGTCCCGAAGATGCGCGGCCAAAACGGGGCCCAATTCCTGCTCAATGGCGTACAACAAACCATCTATATCCTCATCGGTCATTTCTAGAATACCGCACTGCAACACACACGACATATTGGAATCATTCTTAAGAATTGACTCAAGCAACTCTATGACCCCAGCAAACTCACCAACATCCGACTCGCCAAAGTAATCCTTGGCCCACGACGGATGGTGTTGCATGATCCATATGTAGATAGCGTTTTCCCTACTTCCATATTTCATATTATTTAGCATATCAAATAATAATTTTTCATCTTCAGTTAATGGGACTGATCCGTCATCCAAGGGAACTGGTTCAAGCCCAAAATGATCTGCTTGCGTCAATGGCTGTCCTGTAGCATATGCGTATTGTAAGTATCCACCGCTGTAACCTATAGGATCCCTCTGCACCCACTTCCCCGCGTCATCGTCGTAATGCCTGAACCTCACGCAGTAGAGCTGCGCCTCCTCGACGCGCAGGTAGCCCGCGTAGCCGACGCGGTTGTCGGAGTAGTCGAGACTGGAGACGTAGCCGCGGGCGAGACCGGCCGTCATACCACCAATGATCTGTGTGTTATCCACGGGTAGGTAGGTACCGTTTCTGTTGGCATCTAAGTCTGCGTTGTATTCCGAGTCACCGATGGTCGGCGGTCCCGGGAAGCTTGATGTCCATAGGCCATACTCCGTGCTATCGACATCTCCGTCACGATCGGCATCCCACTTCGGGTGATGCCGGGCTTTGCCGTAGGCGTCGTATGTCACTCGCTCGATGAGATTCGCCGAGTCGTCGATGACGGCGACCGTGCTGAAGAGCGGGTCGGTGATGTGGTAGTACCGCTCGGTCTCCCACGTCGTATCCTCGTCGCGGTCGATCGTGAGACGCCGGTACACGATGTCGTCGATACCACGGAGGCCCCAGAAGTACTCCATCGTGCGGTCACGGGCGTCGTCGGTTGAAGAGTCGATCTCCTCCTGGACGAGCTGCCACCCGGCGCCGTATGTCATGACGTACTCCTCGTCGAGGCCGTCGTTTGGTAGGTCGGTGTCGGCCTCGTGGAAGACGCGCCACCACGCGGCGTTGTACTCACTCCGCGAGATAACGACCGGCGGGGGCGAGCCCCCATTCGTACGGAGCTCGACCCGCACAAGGCGGTTCCAGGCGTCGTAGATATAGTGCAGCCCGACGTTGGTGCTGGCGATGGCGTTGGAAAGCCGGTTGCCGTTGTCGTCGTAGGTGTAGACGCGTTGTTCGCTCGTGATGCCGCTGCCGAGCGTCCTCATAGTCAGCTCGTTGGCCTGGTTGTGTGTGCG
>CAXBOF010000388.1:0-3112 GCA_963977205.1 uncultured Phycisphaera sp.
GAACTCGTCTTCTGTGGCTGCGGCACGTGCTCGATCCACACCGCCATGAACGGCGCGGTCGTCACGCACCGAGAGGTCGAGAACCCCAACATCATCACCACGCAGGTCGAGCACCCCGCGGTGCGCTACCTCTCCAAGCAGGTCGGCGAGCGCATGGGCGTCGAGACGCGCTGGCTGCCGACCACTTCCGGCGGTCGCATCGACGCGGTGGCGCTCGAGAAATCGATCGATGAGCGCACGATCCTGGTCAGTGTGCAGTGGGCCAACAACGAGACAGGCGTCATCCACCCGATCGCCGAGCTTGGGCGCATCTGCCGCGACAAGGGCGTGACGTTCCATGTCGACGGTGTGCAGTGGGTCGGCAAGATGCCCACCAACGTCGGCACAGGCAACGCGCAGGACCTCGGCCCCGCAAACGACGACGACTGCGGCCAATGGATCGACATGCTCAGCTTCTCGGCCCACAAGTTCCACGGCCCCAAAGGCATCGGCACGCTCTGGATCAGGCCCGGCACGCGGTTTGCGCCGAGCTCACCGGGCACGCAGGAGCTCGGAAGGCGTGGCGGCACAGAGAATGTTCCGGGCATCCTGGGTATGGCTGCTGCTGCTGAAGAGGCGCTCGAGTTTCTCGCTGACCCCGCCAAGAGGCGCGAGTTGGCGGCTCACCGCGACCGCTTCGAGGCGCGTGTGCTTGAGCTGGTGCCCGGAGCCGTCGTCAACACGCCGCCGAATCCGGCCCACCGGGTCTGGAATACGACGAGCATCGCCTTCCCGAGGCTCGAGGCCGAGGTGCTGCTGCTGATGCTCTCGGAACGCGGGCTCTGCGCCTCGGCTGGCTCGGCGTGTTCGAGCGGGAGCCTTGAGCCCTCGCCCGTACTTCTGGCGATGGGCATCCCCGAGGAATTGGCGCACGGCTCGATCCGGTTCAGCATCTGCCGAGACACCAATCCTGGGTGTCTGGAAGAGGCGGCCCAGATGGTGGCCGCGTGCGTCAAGCAGCTCTCGGGGGCGATCCCGGTCTGAATTTGACGAGCCCGAAGCGCAAGCGAGGTGGTTTGGGCCTTGACCAGAACTCTCTCGTTTTCCCTCGCTCGCGTTTCGGGCTCGTCATCTAAACTTGCGGCATTGCATACCACGGATTCGTGGGTGCTGGCCTCTCAGGGAAACCGCCGATAGCCTTGGGACATGACAAACGACCCATACGCCACCTCTTCGGACTTCAACGAGCACTACGCCGACGCCGGCCCGCCGCGCACGAGCGTCCTTGCCATCCTTTCTCTGGTCTGCAGCCTGATCTGCTTCATCCCGGGATTGAGCGCGATCGGCTCGCTGCTCGGCGTATTTGCGCTCCTTGGCATCTCGTCCTCCAAGGGACGCGTCAAGGGCACGGGGCTTGCCATCGCGGGCATCGCGGTGGGTGTGGTGGTCTCGCTGCTCTGGTTCGGTATCGCGGTTGCGGTGCAGAAGGGCGCCAGTCAGTACACGAGTTTCGGGCAGGTCATTACGGATGTTGATGCGGGCTCGTACGACGCGGCGAGGGGCCAGCTCTCGACGCCGACACGGGCGCTTGCGACCGATGAGCGGATGGCCGCGTTCAAGGCCGAGTACACCGCAGAGGCCGGCGCGCTCCAGGCGTGGCCCACGGGGTTCATCCAGGTCTTCAAGGACTTCATGGAACTCGGCAAGAGCGGTCAGCAGCCGGACAACACGCAGATCCCTTACGGCGACCCAGTGCCGCTGCCCGGTCGGTTCGACAACGGCACGCGTCTGGTCTGGGTGGTGCTTGACAAGGGACAGCTCGACGATGCCGGTCGCAAGCCGGCGGTGATCAACATCGCGGTGCAGGGCGCGGACAACTCGCTGATCTGGCTCATCGATCCCGATGTGCTGCGGGCCGGCAGCGGCGGCGGTACAACCCCGCAGAGCGAGATCAAAGACGCGGCGGATGAGGCAGCCGATGAAGTCGGCGACGCTCTGGACGAGCTGCAAGAGGAAGTCCCCGCAGATTCGGGCGGCTGATCGCCCATGTCTAACAAGGGCAACACCGCAGAGCCCCCGATCATCACGCTCAAGAACGTCGTCAAATCCTTTGACGGCAAGCGCGTGATCGATGGGGTGACGCTGGACATCAGCCGGGGCGAGACCATGGTCATCATGGGCGGCTCGGGCTCGGGCAAGAGCACGACGCTGCGCCTGATGATCGGGTCCATCGAGGCCGACTCGGGGGCGATCCGTGTCTGCGGCACGGACATCTGCGGGGCCAGCGAAGCCGACCTGAACAAGATGCGCCTCAAGATCGGGGTGCTGTTCCAGTCGGGCGCGCTCTTCAACTCGATGACATTGGCGCAGAACGTGGCATTGCCTCTGGTCGAGCACACGGAACTCGATCGCGAGATCATCGATATCCAGGTGAAGATCAAGCTGGAGCTCGTGGGCCTGCGCGAGCACGCGGACAAGTTCCCGGCGGAGATCTCGGGCGGCATGAAGAAGCGGGCCGGGCTTGCAAGGGCGCTGGCGCTGGACCCTCAGATTCTGTTTTACGATGAGCCGAGCGCGGGGCTGGACCCGGTGACGAGCGCCGAGATCGATCGGCTGATCATCGATCTGTCGAAGAAGCTGGGCGTGACGAGCATCGTGATCACGCACGAGATGGACTCGGCCTTTGCGATCGCCGACCGGATGGCGATGCTCGACAAGGGCGAGATGCTGATCGTTGAGGACCGGGCGTGGTTCGAGAGGGTGCGGGACACGTCGCACGAGGACGGGCTCAAGCTGCCCGAGCGTGAGCGGCTGATCCGCCAGTTTTTGCGGGGCGATGCGGAGGGGCCGATCACCGACCGCAAGGCGGCGACAAACTATGCCGAGGATCTGCTGGGAATGTCGATGCCCCGCGAGACGACGCCCAGCTTGATGTCGACGCGGGATCTGTAGGGCCAAATCTGTTGGGCCTGATCTGTAAGATTTGATCTGTAGGTATTGGGGGAGAGGTCGCGATGGCCAGGCACAACCGTTCCAAGGCGAGCCTTCTGGCGGGGTCGCTGCTTATATTCGGGTTGGTCGGGTTTATCGTGATCAGCGCGATCATCTCGGGCTCGATCGACCGCCTGACGCC
>CAXBOF010000389.1:0-3112 GCA_963977205.1 uncultured Phycisphaera sp.
TTATCGGACTACGTTGCCGTGTTGTGATTGCGGAGAAATCCGCCGCGAAGGTGCTGCCGATCAACCATACGGACTGATTTCACTCGCGGATCCGGCGAAGCTGCAAATCATGTTTTGACAGGTGTTTGGATGGGCACGCGCCGCCCCATCTCATATCTAAATAGAGCCTTCAAACCATCGGTCTCGTAGGCGCTCGCACCCACGAAACACCCCGGCTGGCGGCGAAACGGCCGTCGTGCCCGTCATGCTGATGAATCGCTGTATGTGCTCGAATGAGGCAGAACGCCGTCGGGCTAGAAATCGCACCCGCGATTGAAATTGGCGACCCAGGCGGAGAAATCCGATGGCTCGACAATGCCGTTCAGGTTCTGATCCGCTGCACAGAGATGACTCATGTACGCGCTCAGCCAGTGATCGAAGTCCTGCACACCAAGCGAACCGTTGTCGTCGATGTCGGCCGGACAAGGCTCGCAACCCGCGCCGATGTTATATGAGAACAACGTCCTGCCACTTGCCGCGAACACGAACTCGCCCGCGACGGCGAGGCCGTGCCCATTGCCGAGCATCGGGCGTGCGCCGAGATACCTTGGCTCTGCCGGATTCGAGATATCGAATGACACGATTTCGCCATCCTTTGTGACGGAGAGTGCTTGGTCTTCGTGGACCACAAGGGTTGACAGCCCAACGGGCGTGCGTGCATCCCCAATATGAACCGGCGTAGCGGGGTTGTTGACGTCGTAAATATTGAGCCCATGCCACGGGCTGCGATTGCCGTACGAGCCGAGATACAAATAATCGCCAACGACCGCGACCCCGTCGTACCAACTCCGCCTGCTTGAAGCAGATGTGCTGATGTCTGCAAGAAGCGTCAACCGCCGCGGATCCACGACATCCACAATGCGAACCCTGTGGTTGTAGGTCATGTAGGCCGTGTCCCCCTGTGCGAAACCGTGGTACCCGGTGACGCCGCCCAACTCGTCAAGCAACATTGGTGACGACGGGTCACTGACATCAACCGAGACGAGCGAATCATGCCTTGTGATGAATGCTGTTCCTCCCGACACAAAGACGTCTCTTGCCGAGTCTCCGATCGTGAACACGCCGAGCACCTTCGGCTGCGCCGGGTTCTGCATGTCCAAGATAAAGAGCTCATACAGCGGCTCGAGAGAAGTGAGCACAACGACGTATGTGGCATTCCCCGACACCGCAACGCTGTGAACGGCTCCACCGGGAGTAAATTCCCCAATGAGAACGGGCCGGGCTGGGTCGGAGACGTCGACAATGTTGAGCCCACTCTCCTGTGTTGGCATATAGAGCAACCCACCCTCGGACTCAATATCAAAGACGGTGTTCTCGAGCTCGGTTTCTGAAAACTTGCACTGGGACTGAGCCGCGAGCGGGCACCCCGCGATACCGACAACCACTCCCGCAAGAACGGCACGATGAAATCCCATGACTGCTTTCCCCGCCGGCCAGGATCGGCCGATTCAGAGCGCCCACGAGCAGAACGCTGCGGGATTCCTACGCGGGCACGTCACGACCAGTTCGTCGCCAGCAGTTGAATCCGGAACGGCGGTGGGCGCGCGGAGTCGGCGCTATCATCCCGCCCCGGCCAAGCAGGCCCCGGGACAGACTGACCAAACCCCGAAACTCGGGATGACAGAAAGGACTCTCCCTTGGCAAACAGGCACTTCGACATCGTCGTCATCGGTGGCGGACCCGCGGGCTACGTCGGCGCGATCCGCGCAGCCCAGCTCGGCTACAAGGTCGCCTGCGTCGAACGCGCCAAGCTCGGGGGCGTCTGCCTCAACTGGGGATGCATCCCCTCCAAGGCCCTGCTCACCAACGCCGAACTCATGGAGAAGCTCAGCCACCGCGACTTCTTCGGTCTCAAGATCGACGGCGACATCGGGTTCGAGTGGGACAAGGTCATCGGTCGCAGCCGCGACGTCGCCAGCAAGCTCAACCAGGGCATCCACTTTCTCTTTAAGAAGAACAAGATCGAGCACATCGAGGGCAACGCCAAGATCGTCTCTGGCAACACCAGCGGCAAGAAGTGCACCATCGAGATCCAGGACTGCGATGTGAACGAAGAGTTCACCCCCGCCCCCGCCAAGCCCGGCAAGACCCGCGAAACGATCACCTGCGACAACATCATCGTCGCCACCGGATCCGTCGCGCGCGAGCTGCCCGGCGCGCCCTTCGACCACGACCGCGTCTGGGGTGCCCGCGAGGCGATGTTCAACAAGGAAATGCCCAAGAAGCTCATCGTCGTCGGCTCGGGCGCGATCGGCATGGAGTTCGGCTACTTCTACAACTCCTTCGGCTCCGAGGTCACCGTCGTCGAGATGCTCGACCGCATCCTCCCCGTCGAGGACACCGAAGTCTCCAAGGCCATGGAGAAGCACTACAAAAGGAAAGACGGCTTCAACATCAAGACCTCAACCATCACCACCAAGGTCGAGAAAACAAACAACGGCGTCAAGGTCACCGTCGCACCTTTCAAAGACGGCAAGGCCGACGAATCCAAATCCGAAACCATCGAAGCCGACCGCGTGCTTGTCGCCATCGGTGTCAAGGGTCGCTATGACGGCCTCTTTGACGACTCGCTCAAACTCGATACCTTCAAGGACCATATCAAGACGGACTACGTCCCAAACAACGCCGTCGCCGACGAGCACTACGACTACAAGACCAACATCGCCGGCATCTTCGCCGTGGGCGACGTCATCGGCCCGCCCTGGCTGGCGCACGTCGCGTCAGAGGAAGCGATCATCTGCGTCGAGCGCATCGCGTGGAAGGCAGGCAAGCTGGACCACGAGCCGCACCCGATCGATTACACCGTCATCCCCGGCTGCACCTACTGCCAGCCGCAGGTCGCCAGCGTCGGCTTCACCGAGCAGGCGCTGATCGCCAAGGGCCTCAAGAAGGGCGAGGATTATGAAGTTGGCAAGTACAGCTTCCAGGCCCACGGCAAGGCCATCGCCGCCGCCCACACCGAGGGCTTCACCAAGATCATCCGCGGCCTGCCCCACGGCGAGATCCTGGGCGCCCACATCATGGGCGACCAGGCCACCGAACTCATCGGCGAACTCACCCTCGCCCGCAGGCT
>CAXBOF010000390.1:0-3110 GCA_963977205.1 uncultured Phycisphaera sp.
AAGTCGGCCACCGTTGCGATGCCCTTGGCTCGTAGACGACGATTGATGCCCGTGTTGATGCCGGGCAGGTCGGTCAGGTCCAGGTCGAGTAAAGCGCCGGGCAGCTCCGAGCGCCCGATGACCGTGAGCCCGTCGGGCTTGTGCATCCCGGCGGCGACCTTGGCTATGAGCCGGTTGGGGCCGACGCCCACCGAGCAGGTGATCGGGCCGACCCGCTCTCGGATCGAGCGCTTGATGCCCCTGGCGATCCGCTCCGCGTCGGCTCGCCCGCGCTCGTTGCTGAGCAGACGCCCCCCCAGCTCGTCCACGCTGTCGACGCTCTCGATGCACAGCGCCGTCCCGATCGCTTCCACAAGCGCGTGATGCACCTCGAGATACCGATTGGCCCGCGAGCGGACGACAACGACCTCCGGGTAGAGCTGCATTGCTTCGCTGGCGCGGATGCCGGTCTTAATGCCGTAGGCCCTGGCCTCGTAGCTGGACGTGATGCAGCACCCCGACGGGCCGGGCGTCGGCGTGATGACGATGGGCCTGCCGCGCAGCTCGGGGCGGTCCATCTGCTCCACGCCCGCGACGAAGACGTCGAAGTCGAGGAAGAGGACTTCGAGATCGGGTTGTTCGGCTCCGCCGGGCATGGCCCGATCGTACCAAACATTAGCCGTACTTCAAGAACGATTACACGCCCTCAGGCTCGATCAGGGCCGGATCGATGTTTCAGGGGCTCCCTACACGCTTGCCGACCGAATGCGCCATCAGCGTCCCGTCGGCCGCCGGGCGGAGGTACCCGGCGGGTAGCACTCCACCGCAGCATCCCAAAAAGGGACCGTCGGGACCTCCTTGGGATGGTTGGTAGGCAGATCGCTAGCCATCCAGCAATTGACAGCAAACTGCAGTACCCTGCACATCATGGAGGTTCTACACCAAGGGCGTGACAGGTGCCGATCCGTACCGCCGCTAGTCATGATGATCGATGACTTGGCCGCTTACCTACATGTGGCGAAGTCCACGCTGTACAAGCTCGCTCAGGAGGGTCGGATCCCCGGCCAGAAGGTCGGAAGGCACTGGAGATTCCACCGGGACGCTATCGACGCGTGGCTGCAGACCGACGCGAAAGAGGAGAACAACTGGTGACCACGGCGTTCTTCACGCAGCCCATTCTCAACTCACCGTACGAGTATCCGAGACGGCACTGGGAACTTGACGATAGTGGCCAACCTACTACCCGCGTGGTTGAGTCGAGACGCCGTGCGGAGTTCGTCACGCCGATCCCGAAGCCCCAAAAGCGACGAGGCAATGCCGCGCAGGAAGAGCTCGTCTTCAACGAGGCGACCGAAGTTTCATCCGACGAGCAGCGGTATGAAACCATGTCGATCGTCAACGACGTTCGAGCCCGGGTCGATGCGTGGCGGAAAATCGCTAATCCCAATGACTGGCGGGGGACTCCCGAAACCGCACGTCTCCTGCAGCATTGGCGGCATCACTCTTACAGCACCCTGCGTCCATTCTTCTGTCAGATCGAAGCAGTCGAGACGCTGATCTGGCTAAGTGAGGTGGCGCCGGGCTTGGGCAAGGAAGCTCGTTTCTTCCTCGACCACTTTGTACGGGCTAGCGAGCAGGCAAACCCAGGGTTGCAGCGCGTGGCGCTCAAGCTAGCCACAGGAGCAGGCAAGACCACGGTGATGGCCATGGTCATCGCATGGCAGACTATAAACGCCGTTCGACGACCGAACAGCAAGAAATTCACACGCGGGTTCCTCGTAGCTGCGCCCGGTTTGACCATCCGGGACCGACTTCGCGTGCTTCAGCCACACGACCCAGACAGCTACTACCAGAGCCGCGAGCTCGTCCCCAACGACATGCTCGCCGACCTTGATCGAGCGAAGATTGTCATCACCAACTACCACGCCTTCAAGCTCAGGGAGACCATGCAACTCTCAAGCGGTGGACGTGCCCTTCTCAAAGGACGTGGCGAAGACCTGCAGACGGTCGAAACGGAAGGCCAGATGCTGCAACGGGTCATGCCCGATCTGATGGGCATGAAGGGCGTGATGGTGCTGAATGATGAAGCGCACCACTGCTACAGAGAAAAGCCCGGCGACACCCACGAAGACGACCTCAAGGGGGATGACAAAAAGGAAGCAGAGAAGAACACCGAAGCCGCACGGCTCTGGATCTCAGGCATTGAGGCTGTCCAACGAAAACTCGGTCTACAGCGCGTCGTCGATTTGTCTGCGACCCCGTTCTTCCTGCGAGGCTCCGGCTATGCCGAGGGCACCCTGTTTCCGTGGACAGTCAACGACTTTTCGCTTATGGACGCCATCGAGTGCGGGATCGTCAAGCTGCCTCGTGTCCCGGTCGCCGACAACATCCCGGGCGAAGATACTCCTGTGTTCCGCGAGCTGTGGAAGCATGTCGCCAAGAAGATGCCGAAGAAGGGTCGTGGTTCGGGCGGTGCTATTGACCCTCTCGCCATTCCCGAAAAGCTCCAGACGGCGCTAGAAGCGCTCTACGGCCACTACTCGAAGACGTACGAACTCTGGTCGAAAGAAGGCATCGCTGTCCCGCCTTGCTTTATCGTCGTGTGCCAAAACACTGCGATCTCGAAGCTCATCTACGACTTTATCAGCGGCTTCGTGAAGACCAACGATGACGGCACCGAGCAACTCGTCGAGGGACGCTTGCCCCTCTTCCGGAACTTTGATGAGCATGGGAATCCCCTCGCTCGTCCTCGTACTTTGCTCATCGACAGCGAGCAGCTCGAATCGGGCGAGGCTCTCGATAAGGACTTTCGAGAAAAGGCGAGCGATGAGATCGAACGGTTTCGCCGAGAGATCGTCGAGCGCACGGGCGACCGAAAGGCGGCGGACAACGTCACCGACCAGGACTTGCTCCGAGAGGTCATGAATACCGTTGGCAAGCAGGGACGACTTGGTGAGTCGATCCGATGCGTGGTTTCAGTCTCGATGCTCACAGAGGGCTGGGACGCGAACACGGTCACACATGTTCTTGGTGTCCGCGCTTTCGGGACACAGTTGCTTTGCGAGCAGGTGATTGGACGGGCACTCCGTCGTCAGTCCTACGAGCTCAACGAGCAGGAGCTCTTCAACGTC
>CAXBOF010000391.1:0-3101 GCA_963977205.1 uncultured Phycisphaera sp.
TGGTCGACCTCTATCCGGACAAGACCATCTACGTCTACCACGAAATCGTCCACAACCGACACGTGGTCGGGCGATTCAAAGATCGCGGCGTCGCCTTCGTCGAAACGCTCGACGACATCCCATCAGGCTCGGTCGTCGTCTTCAGCGCCCACGGCATACCGCCCGAAATCCGCCAGCAAGCGGACGATCGAGGCCTCATCTCGATCGACGCAACCTGCCCGCTGGTCACCAAGGTCCACTCCGAGGCTGTCCGCTACGCCCGCAAGGGCTATCAGATCCTGCTCATCGGGCACGCCGACCACCAGGAAGTCGTAGGCACCTTCGGCGAGGCCCCGGAATCGACGCTTGTTGTCGAATCCCCCGAGCACGCCGAGACGATTGAGGTCGCCGACAACGAGAAGCTTGTCTATCTGACCCAGACCACGCTCTCGACCGACGACGCCGGCGAGATTATCCGCGTCCTCAAGCGCCGATTCCCGCACATCCACGAGCCGGGCGAACCGGACATCTGCTACGCCACGACGAATCGGCAGCACGCGGTCCGCCAGATCGCCCCCGAGGTCGATCTCGTCCTCGTTGTGGGGAGCAAGAACTCCTCCAATTCGGTTCGCCTGACCGAGATCGCCCGCAACGTGGGCACGGACTCGTACCTGCTCGACGATGCCAGCGAGTTGCAGGACGAATGGCTCCCCAAGAAAGCCGAATCGAGCGTGCTCATCACGGCCGGCGCCTCGGCTCCCGAGGATCTCGTCGCTGCGATCTGCCGGAATCTCCTCGAACGCTTCGGCGGCACGATCGAACAATGGGACATTGTCGATGAGTCGATCGAGTTTGCCCTCCCCGTTGCCCTTCGCCGGATCATGAAGGCCCAGGGTGTCGAGATCGGTACGGGCATGGTTACCGTCGAGAGCGGGATGTCCTCGGGCGAGCTTTACGGCGCGGTGCCGCTGACCGTTTCAGCAAGAAGCAATCCCCCCACCCTTACCGAGAAAGTTGGCCTGTGAAACACCCCGAGCCACACTTTTTCTCGATGACACCCGATGAGCTCAGCCAGTGGTGCGAATCCCATGGCATGAAACGCTTTCGCGCTCGGCAGATCTTCGAATGGGTCTACCAGCACGGCATCGCCGACCCGCTCAAGTGGTCCAACCTCTCCGCTCGAGACCGTGAATGCCTCGCCGCCGAGATGACAATCCTGTCCGGCAGGACCATCAGCCACCAGCTTGCGACCGATGGCACACAAAAGCTGCTCGTCCAATGGGAAGATGAACCCACCCAAGCGAACGGCTCCATGAAACTCAGCGTCCTTCAGGACGACCCGAGTCGGCAGACCGAGTGCGTGATGATCCCCTCGCTCGGCGCGGACACCAACCGCAAGACCGCGTGCATCTCCAGCCAGGTCGGCTGCCCGGTGGGGTGCAAGTTCTGTGCATCGGGGCTGTCCGGGCTCGATGGCAACCTCTCGACCGGCCGCATCGTCGAGCAGGTCTGGAGACTCGGTCAGCTCGAAGGCGTGGGCCGGATCAGCAACGTCGTGTTTATGGGCATGGGCGAGCCCCTGAGCAACTTTCGCCCCGTCGTCAATGCGGTCCGCAGGCTCACCGCCCCCACGCCCGAGGGTCTCGGTATCAGCGCCCGCAAGATCACGATCTCGACGGTGGGCTTGCCCCAGGCGATCCGCAAATTGGGCGAAGAACTCGACCTGCCCATCACGCTGGCTCTCTCGCTGCACGCTACGAGCGACGAACTCCGCCGCGAGCTGATCCCGTGGGCCGAGTACACGAGCATTTCCGAGCTGCTCTCGGCATGCCAGGCGTGGTTCGAGAAGACCGGGCGGGAGATCACGCTCGAGTACACGCTGCTTGGCCAGCTCAACGATCAGTCCGAGCACGCCCGTGAACTGGCCAGGCTCGCCAAAACGCTGCGGGCCAATATCAACCTCATCCGCTACAACGAGGTCGAGGGCCTGCCCTACAAACGCCCCCGCGACAGCGACGTGACACGCTTCCAAACGATCCTGCGCGAGAACGGCGCCAACTGCCACATCCGCGCCAGCCGGGGACGCGACATCGCGGCCGCCTGCGGCCAGCTCCGCCACGAGCACCGGGCCGACTCGGCATGAACCTCGAAACCTTCGAGAAGTTCTCGCTGATGCACGCGATCGTCGTCATCGTCAGCGCACTGATCGTCGCGATTGTGGTCTTTCTTTCGCGCAAGATCCGTGCGAAAAGCCCCGCCAAGGCCGACCGATTTCGGCTAGGCATGGGCATCGCGGTGGTGGCGTTCCAGATCCTGCACAACATCTACTGGCTCTTTCTGCGCGACAACGGCTTCGATCTCTACGAGAGCCTCCCGCTGCATTTTTGCGATATTTCCGGCCTCGTCGCCGCGGCTGCGTTGCTCTTTCCGCTCCGCAAAATCGTGACGCTGCTCTACTTCTGGGGAGTCGGGCTTTCGATCACAGCCTTCATCATCCCCGTCCTGACCGAGGGACCGACGCATCTGGTTTTCTGGACGTTCTGGTCGAGCCATCTCATCATTGTCGGCAGCGCGATCTACTTCGTACTCGCCGAGGGCTACAAACCCGCGTTCAAAGACCTGCTCTTTGCGCTGGCGGTGACGACCGGGTACGTGCTTGCTCTTCTTGCACTCAATATCGTCATCGACGCCAATTATGGCTACGTCGGGCGTGAATCCCAGGCCACCGAATTTCTGGGCGCGTGGCCCTTCCCGAGGCTCCCGCTGATTTTCCTCGGCGGGGCAGTGCTCGAAATCGCGGCTCGGCTGCGAACGCGCCGGCCTGCCCGCCCGTAGGATGCCACGATGCTCTTGGCGCTCACTGGCTGCGTGACGATCTCGCTCGTTCTCTCGCTCATCGCGACGGGATTGGCGCGCAAAGCTGGCGATCGGCTCTCGGCCCTCGACGGGCAAGGTGTCGCCGGGCAGGTGAAAGCCGAGGCCCGTCCCATCCCGAATACCGGCGGCATCGGGATCGCCCTCACACTCGTCCTCATGCTCGGCGGCGTGGCACTGGCGGCTCAGTTCTGGCCCACAGCAACCAATGAAGCCGACACGCTCGGGCAACTGGCCTGGGGCGTGCG
>CAXBOF010000392.1:0-3085 GCA_963977205.1 uncultured Phycisphaera sp.
AGATGAACTGGACGCGCCGCCAGGCGATCGGGGATTGCAGGAACGGTTCCCATGAGTTCCCCACACGCTCGTCCATCACAGCGCTGTCGCGTGTGACCGTTCCATCGCCCGGCGTCGATTCAAGAACTCTGAGCGAGCCGTCGGGACGCACACCGATGATCGCAGGCGTGTCCTCGGAATCGCCCACAAAGAGCGAAATCGTCGTGCCCTCGGGGGGCTGTGCTCCGCGGTCGAGGGCTTCGTGAAGTTGTCGAGTTCTGGCGAGGTTTTTGGCGAGATGGTCGCGTGCGATCATGAGACGGTCTTCGCGCGTCTTGGCATCCGGGAGCAGGTCGCGGAGTTTCGCGTCTTCGTCGGGTGAGACCAGACCCCAGCCGAACCGCTCCCACGTCTTGACGTTGTAGATGTCGATCGGTTCTCTCGATTCGGCATCCACGATGCGCGCGTGGCGCGGTCTCGGCAGAAGCTGGTAGATTGAGGGCATCGTGCCCAGAATGCTCGAGCGGTAGTTGGGGAAGAGCGGGTTGAGGTTGTACCCCTCGACAAGCTGCTCGATCGCGACAACCGAGCCGGCATTTGGTGTGCCGATGAGTATCGCCTGCCGCACATTCTGGGCGCCTGCCCAGGTGACCTCTGGCAGCGAGCCGTCATCGGGGAGCGGGACGGTCCCGTATCGCAGGTAGTATCTCAGCACGAGCCCGCCCATTGAATGTGCAACAACATCTACTTTGATAGGTGCATCGCCACTCAAACCCAACTCTGATCGTGTCAGGTCCTGGGCTTCGAAGATGATCTCTTCCAGGGCCGCGGCCTGCTCGGAGATGTCACGCCTCCAGTCGTACGGGAACTGGAAGCATGTGTAATGCAACCCGCCGTAGTCGATCGCGCCCGAGCGGCCAAGCGACTGGTCGCGGTACTTGCCCGCCGCGAGTGTCTTCATGATGTCGATGTACGCGCCGATCTCGAAACCACGGAGCAGACCGATGTCGACGGTCACGGTGTCGAGTACGTCCTGCGCATAGACCTCATCCCTGAGCTGCGAGAGCGGAACGCCGAACTGCATTGGCAACGCCACACGCCGGGCACCGACGGCAAAGTCCGGGTCGGCGGCCCCGAACGTGAATGAGCCCCAGACCTTGGTGCCATCCCCGTCCACGAGTTTGGAGCCGAGGATCCCTGGAATGACCACAACGGGCGTTCGCTGGTCTCCGATATCCTGCGCGGCTTGATTGTAAATCAAAGCAAGATCTGCCATCTTGGCTTGGTTGGATGCGCAGCCGATAGTGAAGAGCACAGCCGCTGCCAGCCAAATGATCGCTGAATTCATGCATATACCCTTCGTTCCAAGCGATGCAGGCAAAGAGAGATCATCGATCAAATTTCTGTTCCAGCACAAAAGACTCAGTAGCAGATAAAGCGAGCTGTTTATCCATCGGTGTTTTCGTTCTCTGGCGCATCATTGAGATGCCCAACTGCTTCGTTAAATGCTTCCGAGAAAAACACCGCGAGTCGGCTGTGCTGCTCGGTCGGTTCCTGAGTCGAGGTGACCTCGGTGATCGGGAGCACCGCGATGGGCAGTTCGCCCTTGCGATCGGCCCAGTGACCAAGGCTCAGTGATGACCATTCCGAAGTGTCCGGATTCGGTTGAGTGCGCCACGGGGCGACGTACCAGTACCCGCCCGGGGCCAGATTGCCCGGCGGGGCCAGACCAAGCACGATGAACCTTGGTGGCTCATCCTTGTCTGCTTGCGGCAAACGAACCTGCACGCTCAGTTCCATGCTGATGGGCCAGACGCGCGGAGGCGTAGCGCCTTCGGTGGTCCAGGTCACCTGCTCGAGAAGGGCGGAGGTGTTGCCATAGAGACGCAAAAGCTCGGCCTGCGCGAGTTGCGAGGGCTCGGTAAAGGCTTCCTGAGCAGTCGAGACAGGTGACTCAGGCTCGGCCTTTGCGGGCTGAGGTGGGCGCATGGGCTCGCCGGCCTTGGTTTGGGTGGTTTCGAGCATCCAGTTGCGGGCATCCTCGAGCGTGAGTCCGACCAGTGAGATCTCATCGATCGGGACGCCGGTCTCCTCGACGAGGAGGAGGTCGAAGTTCCAGAGACGCAGGACGCCCCGCATGGGCTCGGCGGTGGCGGCCGGCTCGCTGACAAAGAGACCATCGAGCAAGCCGTGCCCCGACATCCAGGTCAGCGTGGCATGGGTGCCATCACCCTTCGGGCTGGCCCAGGAGCTGCCGACGAGCGCGGGGATGCGGACCGCGTGCTGCGAAATCGCCCACGCCTTGGCGAGGTCGGCCGGGTCGTGCCCGGCAAGTTCCCACCATCTGACAGCGTCGTGCGTGAGGTCTAGCGGTCTGATCTGAATCACTTGCAGTCCCTTCCATTCGTCCTCAGCGAACCCGCAAGGGGCCTTGGGCTGTTCCCGGGAGCCTACCCAACCCGAAATCAGTCGTCATGAATGGGTTGACGAATAATATTCATATGCCTAATATCTATTCATGTCCCAATCCAGACGCCGTGAAGCCATCCTAAAGATCCTTGAGCACGGCCCGGTCGAGAGCCAGGAATCGCTGATGAAGTCGCTGGCTTCGTTTGGCATCCGGGCGTCTCAGGCCACTCTTTCCAGGGACCTGCGGGAGATGGGCATCGTCAAGAGCGCGATGGGCTACATCCACGAGCCGTCATATCTCTATCTGCCAACCCCCACGGCCCGCCTGGCGGACACACTCCAGCGGGATGTGTTCGAAATCAAGGCTGCCCACTCGTTGGTCGTCCTGCGCACGCGACCCGGGGCGGCCCAGTCGGTCGGCGCGGTGTTCGATGCGCACCTACCCAAGGGTGTTGCCGGCACTCTCGCGGGCGATGACACGATCTTCCTGGCGGTGGATCTGGCGGCCGACATCGGCGCGGTGACGCAGGAGATGCGCGAACTGGCGGGTCTTGCTGAGAACGAGACTGATTCAGAGAATGGGATCCAGAGCGAGAGTCAGGAAGTCACGTCATGATACGCGTTGCCCTCGTCGGTGTGGGCGGCTACGCGGGTCAGGAGGCACTCCGGCTCGTGCTCGGTCACCCACGCCTTGAAC
>CAXBOF010000393.1:0-3084 GCA_963977205.1 uncultured Phycisphaera sp.
CCACGACCAGCTGATGGACCGGGCGATCAACCGTCTCGGACGGGCCGTCTAACACGAGGAACTGATCCCCCATGGCAAGCATCGCCCTCCAATCTGCCGCCTCCGGCCTGAACGCGCTCAGCACCAAGCTGGACGTCGTCGCCAACAACCTGGCCAACGTCAATACCACCGGCTTCAAGTCGAGCCGGGCCAACTTCCAGGACCTGCTCTACGTCGAGCGCCAGCAGCCGGGCGTCGAGAACGCCAACGGCGACCAGCGCCCCATCGGCCTGCACGTGGGTCTTGGTGTGCAAGTCGCCGGCACCCAGCTCAATTTCGAGCAGGGCTCGCCCATCGCGACCGGGCGCCCACTGGACATCATGATCGACGGCCTCGGGTTCCTCCAGGTCGGCATCGAAGAGGGCCAGACAGCCTACACACGCGCGGGCAACCTCACCATGAACTCCGACGGCGAGCTCGTCCTCGCCTCCGACGTCGGTCGCCGGCTCGAACCACGCATCAACATCCCCGCCGATGCACGCACGATCACGGTCGGCGCCGACGGCCGCGTCTTCGTCTCCCAGCCCGGCGAGCCCGAACCCCAGGAAGTCGGGCAGCTCGAACTGGCAAGCTTCATCAACCCGGCCGGCCTCTCGCAGATCGGCGAGAACCTCTACACCGAGACCTCCGCCAGCGGCGCACCCATCGTGGGCAACCCCTCAGAAGGGCATTACGGCCGCATCCTGCAGGGCCAGCTCGAATCCAGCAACGTCGACGCGACGTTCGAACTCATCGAACTGATCCGCACGCAGCGGGCCTTCGAGATGAACTCACAGGCCATCCGAGCCGCGGATGAAACCCTCCGCGCCGTCGGTCAGCTCAGGCAGTAATCGGAGACACACAGGCTTGATGCTTCGGCTCATCATCTCGGTGCTCGCTTTCCTGACCGCGTTCCAAGGGTTCGCTCAGGGTGTGGTGACCCTACGCCCGGTCGCACGGGTGGAACTGGGCACGCCGATCACGCTGGGCGATATCGCCAAGCTCACGGGCGACGCCGAGGCGCTGGCCGGGGTCGTGCTCATCGATTCCCCCCCCGACGAGGCCGGCGCCGATCGTCGGCTGGATGTCCCCCTCAAAGACATCCGAGCCAAGCTGGGCTCATTGCCCGATTTCTCAGCGGGCCAGATCACCTTCCGGGGCGATGCCTGCCGCGTCATCCTGCGAGTGCGCACAAACACCGACAACCAGAACGCCAATTTGCTCCGGCCCGAGGTGACCGCCGCCAGCGTGGGGATCACGCTCCGCGATCACGTCGAGTCCAAGCTTTTACAGACCTTCGGCGTCACGCTCGAGCACCTCCAGCTCTCGTTCGACGACTCCGACGCCGCCCTTTTGGCCTCGTCCACCGAGGGCTGGGTTGTCGATGTTCAGCCCATCGGCTCGTCGGCCACGATGCCCATGCGGATCACGATGTACGACGAGGCGGGCAACATCCGCGACGAAACCGTGCGCGTCGGCGTGCGGATTCTGCGCCAGGTGGGGCGCACTACCCGCGCTCTCCGCCGCGGCTCAACCCCGACACCGGAAGACTACGAAACCGATTCGGCTTGGCTGGCGCCCGATATCGCCTACATCGAGCCAGAAGCTGTCACAACGATCCGCCTTCGCCGCAACACCGGCGCAGGCGAGATGCTCACGGTCGCCCACGCCGAGCAGGCCGAGGTCATCAAGAAGGGCGAGGTCGTATCGGTCCACGTCGTCAGCGGCACGATCGTCATGCGATCGGCCGCTCGCGCCCTCGAGGCCGGACGCATCGGGGACACCATCGAGTTCGAGCCACTCCAGGGCGGCGGCAGCTTCATGGCCGAGGTGAAAGCACCGGGCCGGGCCGTCGTCATCGCTAACGCAACACATCTCACGGGAGCACAACGATGAAACGCCAACTCCTCGCCCTCTCAGCGGCGTTCTGCACAGGGCACGCCTCTGCACAATCGCTCTACGAAACACGCCCCGTCGGCGTGCCCGAGGACATCAACGGCAACGCCATGCCCAGCGAATCCCTCTCGGGCTACAGCATGTTCGTCATCGTGCCCCCGCCCCCAAAGCGCCTCGAAATGCACGATCTCGTCACGATCATCGTTAACGAGACCAGCAGGGCCGAGCGATCTCAATCACTTGAAACGGACAAGGAATACAGCGCCAGCGCCGAGCTGACCCGCTTTCCGAGTCTGGCTGAGCTGATCGAGGCACGACTGGAATCGGGCGATGCCAACAACGACGACCTGCTGAATATCTCCTCGACCCATGAGTTCCAGGGAGAGGGCGATTACGAACGCACCGACCGGATCACCGCACGTATCCAGGCCGAGGTGATCGACATCAAGCCCAACGGCGTGCTCGTGCTCGAGGCCCGTTCAACGATCCAGACCGACGAAGAGGCTCAGGTCTTTGTCCTCTCGGGCAATTGCCGGAGCGAGGACATCACCGACCAGAACACCGTGCAGTCGAGCCAGTTGCACAACCTCTCGATCGTCACCAAGAACGAGGGCGAGGTCCGCAAGACGGCTCGCAAGGGCTGGATTCCGCAGGCGCTGGAAACCGTCTTCGCCTTCTGATCCGCGTTCTGGGCCGCATTCCCCACCACTTGGCACGCGGATTGCGTTGTGTAGTGGTATGAAGAATCTTGCGCGTTTGACACGCCGTGGAGACGTCGCGTGAACAAGCTCATTGCCATTCTGTGCTCGCTCATCTTTACGATCGGCGCCAAGGCCGACATCGTCAAGGATCTCGTGCGCATCGAGGGCTCGCAGGAGAACGTCCTGTTCGGGCTGGGGCTCGTCTTCGGTCTCAACGGCACGGGCGACTCGGGCAGTGACCTCGTCACCGTCCGCCCGCTCGCGCAGGTCCTGATCAACTCCGGCAACGCGGTCGCCTCGCTGGATGAACTCGAATCCACCAAGAGCGTCGCGCTGGTCATGGTCAAGTGCGTCGTCCCCGAGGGCGGCGGCGTACAGGGCGACAAGCTGGATATCCGCGTCTCAACGCTCGGCAGCGCCAAAAGCCTGGCCGGCGGAGAGCTCTTCCTCGCGCCGCTGCGCTACGAGG
>CAXBOF010000394.1:0-3084 GCA_963977205.1 uncultured Phycisphaera sp.
ACCCGCCTGAGATTGGGCGCTGCCGATGCCGGCGACCTCCGCGTACACCTTTGCGCCGCGCGCGTGCGCCGCTTCGCGTTCTTCGAGAAGAACGATGCCACCGCCCTCGCCCGGCACGCCGCCGCAGACCGAATCGTCGTAAGGCCGGACACCGCGCCAGGGCTCCTCATCCGCGTTCTCGAACTCAGCAAAGCGCCCCATGAGGCCCATCCGCGCTACGCCCATCGGGTTGGTCTTGTTCTCGATGCCGCCCGAGAAGCACGCCGTCGCGTCGCCGCGCTCGATGATCCGGACCGACTCGCCCAGCGAGAGCAGCCCGCTCGCCTCGGCGCACGTGATCGTGTTCGAGGGCCCCTCGCAGCCGTGAATAATCGTGACGTGACAGGCCAGCATGTTGGGCAGGTACTTGAGCAGCCAGAGCGGCTGGAGATTCCCGATCCCGACTTCGCCCCACTTCTCGAGCGAGAACGCGCCCTTCTCGTCCTTGGCTGTCACCAGCGCACTAGTCAGTTCTTCCGTCTCGGCCGCGATGAATCCCGCGCCGATGTGACACCCCACACGCCCCGAGGGATAGGTCGGCGTCGAGTCCTCACCCGCCTCGCGTGTCACCAACCCCGCGTCGGCAGCCGCCAAGGAAGCCGCCACGACCGCCAGCTGGGTGTCGCGGGCCATGACTTTGGTCGCCTTGCGGTAGTGCTTGGGCACGTACTCTCGGGCGCTGATGAGCTGGTCGTCTTTCTTGACCTCACCGCCGAACGGGTACGGGCTGGCCGAGGTGTCGAACGCGGTGATCGGCGCCAGCCCCGATCGCCCCGCGCAGAGGCTGTCCCATATCTCGTCGATGCCGATCCCGGCCGCCGAGACTGCCCCGATCCCCGTGATGACGCAGCGTGGTCGCATAGATGAGCCCGATCCTACGCCCCCAGATCCCGATCCGCGGGTCGCCTGCTGCCTTTGGACCCGGGCCAGGCGACGGGCCGATACGAATGTCAGCATGCGCCACCGGTCTCGACCCATCCTGCTGCGTTGCCCCGATCCGGGGTGGCTGTTTCTCATCGCGGGGTTAGCGCTGATCGGATCGGCTGTCATCATCCCGGCCAGCGAGACCCTGAACGAGGCCCGCTACGCCCGCGACCGGGCGCTGGTCACCGAGACCCACCGCGTCGCCCGCCTCGAAAAGCACCGGGCCTACCTGTCGGCCCTCGACGAACGCCAGCCGGCGCTCATCGCCCAGCTCAAGGCGATCCAGCTCAACCAGTACCCCGAGGGCATGCGGCCGCTGGGTGAACTCGACATCGATCAGGGATTGGCCAGCGCCTCGGTCTTTGGGATGCTCGAGCCGGCGGTCCCCGAGATGCCCGCCCAGCCAAGGCACCGCACGGAGCGGTCAAAGCTTGCCGAGCTTGCCACGGGTGACCCGTTTCGTCTCTGGCTCATCGCCGGCGGGGGTGTGTGCCTGCTGCTGGGTGTTCTGCCGCCCTCTCGCAAACGCCGCCCGGTGCGGTCCAAAGCGCGCGGTGTGCGCAAGGCCCCGGCTACCGTTCCCGCGTGAGCAAGGGCCAAACCCCCGACGAATCGGCCAGCCGACCCGCGGTCTACCGCGCCCGCCATCGCCTCATCCACCGCGAGCAATTCGGCCTCGTCTACGACAAAGGCCTCAAAAAACCCGCCGGCCCGCTCATCGTCTTTGCGCTCCCCAATGAACTGTCCCACCCGAGGCTCGGCCTCTCGGTCGGTCGGCGTGTGGGCAACGCGGTCAAGCGCAACGCGATCAAACGCCGCCTCCGCGACGCCTTCAGAATGCTGGCAGCCAGTTGGCCCGATGGCCGCCCGGGCATGGATCTTGTCCTGGTCGTGCGTCCGCACGAGACACGAGCGCCCGAGGCCTATCTGAAACTGCTTGATGGCGCCATCACGCATCTCTCCAAACACGCTGACAAACAGAAGGAATCGCCCTCGTGAGCGCCAAGGGAATCAGCCGCGTGCTCGCCTGGCCGTTGATTCTTCTGGTGCGCGCCTACCAGGCCACGCTCAGCCCGTTTCTGGGCGGGCAGTGCCGCTACCACCCCACATGCAGTTATTACGCGATCCGGGCGCTCAAGGACTACGGGGCTGCAAAGGGTGCAGCGATGGCAATCAAACGCATCGCCAGGTGCCATCCGTTTGCAAAGGGCGGGTATGACCCCGTGCCCGCGCCAAAAAATGACACAAAGCACACGGAGTGAGCGTACACTGACTTTGGATGAGCCCACCCCGCCCGTCAAAGCGACTCCCGGCTGCTGAACGCCGCCTCCAGCTCCTGCAGACAGCCTCCAAGCTGTTCTCGGAGCTCGGGTACGCACGCACCACCACGTCCCAGCTTGCCCAGGCAGCCGGCGTGACCGAGCCGATCATTTATCGGCACTTCGCCTCCAAGCGTGATCTCTTCGTCGCGCTCGTCGAGCAGACGGGCCAGCGGACGCTGGAGATCTGGAACGAGAGCCTCGCCAGTGCCAAGAACCCGGCCGATCGGCTGGAGATCCTGCTCGGCAAGAACCCGATGGTCGCCCTGGGTGACGAGGAAGCCAGCGCCTACCGGGTCATCCTGCAATCGATTACAGAGGTGGACGACGAGGTGATCCACAAGGCTGTCGACGAGCACTTCCACGCGATGCACGCCTTTCTGGTGCCCGAGGTCGAAGCAGCCCAGGAAGCCGGCGAGGTCCGGAAACGTTTCCCGGCCGAGATGATCGCTTGGATGCTGATCGATCTGGCCCTGGGCTACGGCGTTTTGCAGGCCATGGGGGTCAGCAACACCAACCGGGCGGCCGGCGGCCGGAGCCTTCCCCAGATTATCGCTGAAATCCTTCTCCCAAGACGCTCGCGGACCCCCGATTCCGAGTAACAATTGGGTCGATGATCTACCTCGACAACAACGCCACCACCATGCCCTCGGCCAAGGCCCGGGACGCGATGCTCAAAGCGATCGATGAGCTGTGGCATAACCCGTCGAGCATGTACCGGGCCGGGCAGGCCACCAAGCGGGCTGTCGAACTCGGTCGCGCCTCGATCGCAAGACTCATCAACGCGCAACCAAAGGAACTC
>CAXBOF010000395.1:0-3081 GCA_963977205.1 uncultured Phycisphaera sp.
CCCATCGATGAACGCTCGGCATCACTGAGCACCCGCTCGTTCTGCGTCTTGGGGTCGATCTCGATCAGGTCGCTCAGGTGCGAGCCCTGCCGCTCTCGGCTGAAAACGACACGCTCGCCGTCGTCGGTCCAGTAGGCGTTCTGCGGGAAGAGCCCGATCCACTGGGGGTCGCTCATGATGCGTTCGAGCGTGATGCCGTGCGTGTCATCGCCCGGCTGGGCCGCAAGACACGCGGGGAACATGAGCAGGAGACCGACCAGAAGTGTGCGCATAAACAAGCGTACCGCCCCGGGCCAGTACGCTGCAAGGTGGAGTGAAATCGGTGATCCGTCTTAGCCGTTCTTCTGGGCAAAGTCCTTGAGGAACGAGGCCAGCGCATGGGCGCCGGCGATCGGGAAGGCGTTGTACATGCTTGCCCGCATCCCGCCGATCGAACGGTGGCCGGCCATGTTCACCATGCCCGCAGCCTCGGCCTCGGCGATGAACTTCTGGTCCAGCTCGTCGCTGGGCGTCTTGAACGTGATGTTCATCAGCGAGCGGTCCTTGACCCGCGCGTGAGGCGTGTAGAAAGGCGTCGCCTCGATCGCGTCGTACAACACCTGAGCCTTCTGCTTGTTGTACTTCTCGATCGCCGTCAGCCCGCCCTGACTCTCGATCCACTTGAACACCTGACCCATCAGGTAGATCCCGAACGTCGGGGGCGTGTTGTACCGGCTCTCTTTGGCAGCCTGGAGCTTGTAGTCCAGCATCCAGGGCAGCTTGCGGACCTGCTTGTCGAGGATGTCGTCACGCACGATGACCAGCACCGTGCCCGCAGGGCCGAGGTTCTTCTGGCCGCCCGCGTAGATGATGCCGTACTTCGTGACATCGATCGGCCTGCTGAAAATATCGCTCGAGGCATCGCTGACGAACCACGCATCGCCGGGGGGCGACTTGGGCATGCGGTGCCACTCGGTGCCCATGATCGTGTTGTTGCTCGTGAACTGCACGTACGTCGGGTTGTCGGAGTAGTTGGTGTCCGCGTCGTCGGGGATGCGGTCGTACTTGGTCGCCTTGGACGAGCCGCAGACGTGCACCTTGCCATAGAGACCCGCTTGATTGATCGAGTCCGAGGCCCACTTGCCGGTATCGAAGTAGTCCGCTGTCGCGTCCTCAGCCAGGAAGGCCATCGGGATCTGGTAGCACTGCGTCGTCGCCCCGCCCTGCAGGAACAGCACGCGGTAGTTCTCCGGGATGTTCGCCACTCGCCTGCAGTCGGCCTCGGCCTCTTCCAGCACGCGGTCGAATTCCTTGCCGCGGTGGCTGTGCTCGAGAATCCCAACCCCCGAGCCGTAGATGCTCCAGAGGTCCTGCTGGGCCTTGCGGATCACTTCCTCCGGCACGACACCGGGGCCGGCCGAGAAGTTGAACGCACGCTTTTCCGTGTTGAGCGCCTGTGGTGCGCTGCCTGCTTGTGCCGTCGTCATCGCAGAATCCCCCGAAACTTTCATTCAAGCCCCGGCCGAGGCGGTACGCATTGCCTCGGCGTTGACCACATTCTCGCAGTTGCCCGTGTCCTTGTACACCGCAACCAGACGAACAACTTCATCGGCGACGGCGAACTGGGCCTGATCCGTCGAAGCGCCGCAGTGGTGCGAACAGTACACACCCGCATGGCGGGCAACTTCCGGGCTCCAGTCGGACTCGGGCGTGGCGGGCTGATCGCAGTACACGTCCAGAGCCGCTCGGATGCCCTTAGTCTTGCACGCATCCATCAGGGCCTGCTCATCCACCACCGGGCCGCGGCTGGTGTTGACGAAGTACGCCCCGGGTTTCATCGCCCCGAAGAACTCCGCGTTGCACGAGCCCTTCGTCTCGTCAGTCACCGGGATGTGCACGCTCACCGCATCCATCTCGGGCAGCTTGGCAAGCACGCTGGCGCGCTCATGATCGATCAGCGTCGCACCGAGTCGCTCAACTTCGCCCGCCGACAGGTGACGTGAGGTCGTGTAGACGTTCATCCCGAACGCCTTGGCGCGGCTTGCGACTTCCTGACCGATCGCGCCGAAGCCGTGAACGAAGAGGCTCAGCCCCTTGAGCCCGCGGGCCTTGCCGAATTCTTTCTTGTTCCAGCTGCCGCCCTTGAGCGAAGTGTCCTGCTCGGGCAGACGCCGATCCAGATTGATCAGGTGCCCCATCGCAAGCTCCGCGACCGCCACAGCGTTCATGCCCGGGCAGTTGCTCACGCTGATGCCCTTGGCGCCGGCCGCTTCGCAATCGATGTTGTCGTACCCGGAGCCCGCGCGGATGATGTACTTGAGCGACCGAGCCGCCTCGATCGCCGGGGCGAGCACCTTCGTGCTCCGCACCACCAAAACCTCCGGGTCGATCCGGGTCAGAGCCTCGGCCATCGTCTCGGGCGTGATCCCCGGCTCGTGGACAACCTCGCACCCGCCCTTACGGAGCCCCTCGACACCCTCGGCCTCAAACTTATCAGCAATCAACACACGCACAGCCGACCTCCACCGCTCGGGATACTTGCCCGAGCGATATTAGGCCCATCGGTCCGCTGTCGTGTACCGGTGAATCTCGGCTCACCCGCCGGAAACAACCGCCGAGAGCCCCTCTTTCACAACCGGATCACCACCGACGTCGATGCCCTGCAGGCCCCACCGGGTGTGCTCGTAGTACATTGGGAATCGCGTCGCCGTCGCTCCGGGTGGGTCCCACCATGAGTTCGGGACGTAGTTGTACTGCGCCGAAGGCTCGTCCGGTGAATCGGCACCAAAGATCGGGTTGTTGGGCCATGATCCGTAGTTCACGTCCGCGGTCTTCACGCTGTCGGCACGGCCGTCATAAAAGAGCACAGGCACCTGCGAAGTCTCGAACGCGTAGTACTGATCGTCCTGACCAGTCATCCGGTCATACGTATCGAACATCATCGCCTTGTTGCCGGGGAAAGAGACATCCGTCAGTTTGCGACGACCGAGGACGTTGGGTCTCGTAGGCATTCTGTAGCTGTTCTGATCTGTCACACGCTGAACGGTAAACGGGTAACGAGCAGTATTCTGCGAGCTTCCAACGTCAGGCGAATAGTGAGCC
>CAXBOF010000396.1:0-3076 GCA_963977205.1 uncultured Phycisphaera sp.
TGGGCTCGACCCCGTCGCGGACAAGCTGCCCGAGGCGCTGCGTTCGAATCACGCTTTGGATGTCGAGGCGATCGAGGCGTTTTGTCTGGGTGTGATCGAGGCGAGCGCGGCGTTTGCTGCTGCCTTCAAGCCGCAATCGGCGTGCTTTGAGCGGCTCGGCTCGGCGGGCTTTGCGCTCATGGAGCGTGTGATCGCAAAGGCCCGAAGCGCGGGCGTGCCGGTGGTGCTCGACGCCAAACGCGGCGACATCGGGATCTCGGCCACGCATTATGCCGAGGCTGTGCGCCGGATGGGCGCCGATGCGGTGACCGTCAACGCCTATCTTGGCCCGAGCACGGTCTTGCCGTATCTGGAAGCTGGGCTGGGGGTCTTCGTGCTGGTCCGCACGAGCAACCCGGACAGCGACGAGGTGCAGTCGCAGATGCTGGCCTCGGGCGAGAGCGTGGCCCAGAGCATGGCAGGCATTGTGCGCACGATCGGCAAGGGCTTTGGCGGGGCATCGGGCATGAGCGATGCCGGCGCGGTGGTGGGGCTCACGAAGTTCGCCGATGGCAGGAAGCTCCGCGAACTGATGCCCGAGCAGGTGTTCCTTGTGCCTGGTTATGGCGCACAGGGTGGCGGGGCGTCCGATCTCAAGCCGTTGCTCACCACCAACACCGAACTGCCCGGCCGGGGCGTCCTTGTCAACGCGAGCCGATCGGTGATCTACGCCGAGCCGAGTGCGAACGAGTCTTGGCAAGACGCGGTGGCCAGGGCCGCCAAGGCGATGCACGCGGATCTTGCGAGCGTCATGTAAACGCACGAATTCAGCGCACAACATGTGAGCCAAAAAACGCACCGACCCCACAAGGGGGCCGGTGGCACGTCTCACAGAAACGAGTGTGAGTCAGCTGTTTCGCCGGCGGCGGCCGAGTGCACCGATCCCGAGGCCCGCGATGATCGCGGTGCCGGAGTACGAACCTTCGGATTCCCAGGCGACGTTGGGCAGGCCTGTCTGTGCGTCGATGGTGACGCCAGCCACGCCGCCGGCCCCTGCGGGGAACGAGAAGATGTTTGTGAGCGTGAAGGCGGCATCGGTCATATCTGATGTGCTTGAGCCGCCAAAGAGGTTGTACGGGGCTTGATCCGCAGCTTGCCAGTTGTAGGTGACCCCGCTACCCGAGATGCTCGAGGCCTGGATGGTCGCGGTCGAGCCCCAGCCGTTGGCATCGCCCAGTGCGGTGAGCACGCCATCGGTGATATCGACGGACATAACAGTGCTCGCTTGGAATCTAAAGCTGCATTGATGCCGTAGGTGTGCAAAACCTGCCCGCCGGGTAGGTTGAATGAGCCCGTGTAGTCCATCTGGAAATCGACGTAGAAGCTGGTGTCGTATTCCAGAGTGGGCAGCGGCCCATTGGCATCGTCGACGAACAGGTTCGTCGGAACGCGGACGTTATCGATCACGCCGTTGTTGGCCTGTCCTTCGAATGTCGGGACGGCACTAGCAACATCGGATGCAAAGCTGAAGGTGACGTTTTGAGCGCTGGCGGTACCAGCAGCCATAGAAAGCAGAACGATCGCACCGAGACGCATGGCGACCCTTTCAAGAAAGCGTGTCTTACCAATCCCGGGCGGTTGCGCACCGCGAGCGGGAATCTCCAATATCTCCACATGGAGAATGTGCCACGGGAATCCGATGTTGCCAGCAAAGGTCCGGATTTCTTTGAGGTTATTGCTTGAATTCTGAGAAGATGGGCAAGGAGCAGGAGTCGACCGCTCAAAGGCGGGTCACATGGGCTTCTTGTCGATGGTGATGTCGTAGATCGACAGGAGTTTTTCCTTGTCGAAGATCATCTCTTGGCGGGAGAGGCCCACGATGTCGTACTCGGTGGTGAGTTCGATGGCATCGACCGGGCAGGCTTCCTCGCACATGCCACAGAAAATGCACCTGAGCTCGTCGATCTCGAACTTCTTGGGGTACTTCTCGCGGTCATCCCAGGGGGATTCGTCGGCGACGATGTGGATGCAGTTAGCGGGGCAGAGGGTGGGGCACATCATGCAGGCGACGCACTTGACGCGGCCCTCTTCGTCGCGGTTGAGAAGAAGTGCTTCATCGTGGTCCCAAAGCCACGAAAGAGCTCGGGGAGGTAGACGCTCTCCAGCCGATTCATGGGCTTGGGAGCGATGTGGATGATGTCCTTGTCGTCGATTGCCATGGGGCGTGAGTATAGCTGGGCGTCTTGCCTGAGGTGCGGGATTGTGGGCCAAGATGGGCTCGTCTTCGAATGAGTTTGATCCACTTTCGTGTTGGCATTTGCAACGGGGGCGTTGCGAGGGGAGAATGCGTCAGCCATGGCCAAACGACGTAACGCTCCTGCGCTCTTTGAACTCCTCCGGGAGACGAATTCCACGCGTTCGGGACAGATCGGGGGCGAGCAGCTCCGCACCCAGCTCGGTGGCGGCACGGTCAAGAACACCGCCCCCCGCCCGCCCGGGCACCCGTCGCTGAAGGCCGACCAGGAGAAGGCAGCCGAAACCGCTACGGGCGAGAAGACGCCCGAGTCGCAGGGCCCTGACGAGCTTGCCACGCAAGTGGCGTCTGAGACTGTGGTTGAGTCGAAGCAGGCGTCTCAGGGGAATCCGCCGGCTGAAGGCAGCGAGGCCGATCCGCTGCTCTCGATGCCCAGTTTCAAGGCCGGCCGAAGTGTGGCTGCCAAGCCCGAAACCAAGCCCGAAACCAAGCCTGAAACCAAGCCTGAAAACGCGGCCAACACCGTCTCCGAGACCAATACCAAAGACGAGCCCGTTGTCGCGAGCACTCCGAAAGGGGAGTTGCCAAAGACGGTGGTGCCGGTTCCTGAGCCCAAGCCCGAGCGTCCCCGCGTCGAACGGACAACAGAGGCCCAGGTGGGGGAAAGTAAGTCAAAGCTCCAGAAGCCCGAGCCACAGAAGTCAGAATCGCAGAAGACCGGGTCCAAACTCAAATCAGTGGCGGTGGCTCCAGCGCCCAAATCGGCACCAAACGCGGATACTGAGGAAGTCAAAACCCCAGTCGAGGCCCGGACTGAGACCGATTCTGAGGCAGAGGTAGTGG
>CAXBOF010000397.1:0-3069 GCA_963977205.1 uncultured Phycisphaera sp.
ATGCAGATTGAATCCGTCGACAGCACGGCGCTTTCGATCAATTCCCTCACTTTCGCGTCACGGATCGCGGGGTCATTCTCATCAAGCGTGTGATTGGAGACGTAATCCAGCACGAGTCCCCGCACCAGGTCATCGAGGTGCTCGGCATTCATCGTTTTGATCGGGCACGACTTGAAGCCGTGCTTGAGCGCCTGCTGGCTGACGTAGTATCGGATGCGACGTTTCCGGCCATGCTGCTCCTTTCGGGAGAGCGGTCTTTGGACCGAGGTTGGGCTCATCGCACAGCCGCTTGGAGTAATGAGTTTGCCTTGCAGCAGACATGGCTTTGACCACCGGTGATTGGTGTTGCGACTCTGTGATTGGATCGACGCTTGGACGCGATTCCATGTTTCTTTGCTGATGATCGCTTCGTGCCGACCGTCAAAGACCTCGGTCTTTCCGTTTCTCGTGTGGGTGACCTTGCCGATGTAGATCGGGTTCATGAGGGTGCGGTAGATGTACTTCTGCGTGATCGGTTTGCCGCCACGGATCTTGCCGCTCCGCTCCGTCCACTGCTTGGTCGAGTGTCCGTCCTTGGTCAATGACTCGGCAACTCCGACGAGCGATTGAGTCTCCTCGTATCTCTCAAAGACTTTGCGGACAGTCGCGGCTTCTTCGGGGATGATGTAGAGCCCGCGTTCTTCGCCCTCCCGCTGCAATCGGTACCCCAGCGGCGGCTGTCCGCAGACCCAGTAGCCCTGCTTCTTCGTAGCGGCGATCTTGTCGCGGATGCGTTCGCCGGCGACCTCACGCTCAAACTGCGCAAAGCTGAGGAGCATGTTCAGGGTCAGCCTGCCCATCGAGGTCGTCGTGTTGAACTGCTGTGTGACCGACACGAACGAGACCTTTTTCTCGTCGAAGACCTGCATCATCCGGGCAAAGTCGCCCAGCGAGCGGCTGAGCCGGTCGACCTTGTAGACGACCACGACATCGATCCGGCCCTTGTCGATGTCTTCCATAAGCTTCTCAAGCCCGGGGCGTTTCATTGTGCCGCCTGAGAATCCGCCGTCGTCGTAGGCGGTCTCGATGGCGACCCAGCCCTCGTGCTTCTGGCTCTTGACGTAGTCGAGCCCGGCCTCGCGCTGGGCGTCGAGGGAGTTAAAGGCCTGATCGAGGCCTTCTTCGCTGGACTTGCGTGTGTAGATCGCGCAGCGGACTTTGTTCATGCGACGCCTTTCAGCTTAGTGAGCCCGAAGAACCGCGGCCCCGACCATCGAGCCCCGGTGATCTCGCGCGCGATCTCGGAGAGGCTGGCGTACTCGGTCTCGCGGTACCTGAACTTCTTGCCACCCTCAACGACGGTGACTTCGTGCCTGTGGCCGCGCCAGGTGCGGACGAGCGTGGTGCCGACGCTGAGCTTGACACTCTCGCGGTGCTTTCGGGGTTTGGCTTCTAGCTGCTTTGCTTTGGGCTCTGGTGCGTTGCGGATCGCGGACTTGAGCAATCGCCTCGTGTCGGCGTCGAGACCGCCAAGGGCTTTAGACTGCACGTGCCACGAGATGACACGCATCAGCGCCTGCTTGAAGTGCGGCGGCTGGCCGCGGATACCCAGCTCCCCCCACTTCGCCTTCAGCTCGTTGGTCGTCATCTGTGGCAACGCGCCAAGTTCGATCTCGCTTGTCATGTGAATGCTCCTTAGTCCCCCCGCGGCCCGGCCCCGTTGTGCGTAGCGATCGCCTGCACTCGGCGCGGAGCGGTACTTCGGCGGGTGTGCTGTGCGACTTCGGGGCCGGGCTTAGGAGGCTTGGCGGGGCCTCCGGCTTGCTGGCCGGTGTGAGCACATATGGCCATAGACGGGGCCGGATAGCAAGTCGAACTGGCGAGAATCTGAGATCTATCTGCTGAATCTGGCGGCCATTGGCGTTAGCCGGCCCAGTCGCCTTCGGTGAGCCCGAATCCCGCCAGAAGCTCTGCGACGAGGGCCGGCTCGTGGATCTTGCACGCGGTCGGGCGGCGGAACGCCGCCTTGATGGCTTGCTCTCGGTCCAAAGTCTTCACCCACCTGATCCCGATGCAGTGCTCGCAGAGCGCCGGGTCGCCGCTGACGGGGTTGTCGGGCTCTGCGAGCGGGAGCTCGGTGATCGGTTTGCCCTCTGCCTCCACAATAAACTCGTCCCACGGCGTGGCAGACGCAGTCACGACACCCGCTCCGACGTAGCCGCGGTTCTTGCGGTAGACGAAGACGCGATCGCCGGGCTTGAGCTCTGCGAGCTGCCGGACACTCCGCCCGCCCGCAGAAACAAATCCGTACATGCGCGCATCATCCCACGAACGGTGGTTTGCGGGACCACCGTGCTCACCGACGTTGACGAACCAGTAGCCGGTGAATGTGCCGCCTCCCCGCTGGGCACGGCGGACACCGATCGACTTCTCGCGCATGCGGACCTGGTACGACTCGGCCGATGGCAGCGGGATCATCTGCTCGACCGAGATGAGGACCTCCTCGTCGAGCTTGTAGGGAAACATCTTCACACACCGGATGTCTAGGCCCCTGTCGATCAGCCAGAGCACGGCGGTCGTGATCTCGGCCGAGAAATCTGCCGAGACTAGGATGATCCGCACATCTCGCGCAAACTCGTCCTCCTGAGGCTCGTCCCAACCAAGAAACTCAAGCAGCCGCTCCTCGGCGACTTCTTCCGATCCGATCGATGCGAGGTACCGCTCGTGCGCGTGGACTGCGCGATCAAAGGTCATCGCGGCGACCATCGCGGCGTAGCGGATCGACTGGAGATCCATGTGCCCGCCGTCCTGTCCCCGCTTGAGCTCGACAACAACGAGGTTGGCATCGTCGTCGAGGCAGAGCAGGTCGATGCGCCTCTTGCTGTCCTCCCAGTCGCTGAACTCCTCGGCCAGCACCATCACGCCGGGCGCGATGATCTCGATGGCCTCCCGGAGCATGCGCTGGAGGTCCTGACGCTCACGGATGTCATCGTCGGCGAAACGGCTCACGCCAAGCGGCGCGAGCGAGCCTTCTCGGATTCGGTAGAGACCCATATGTCCTCCCTCTCTGGGACGCGGAGGACATGGCTT
>CAXBOF010000398.1:0-3067 GCA_963977205.1 uncultured Phycisphaera sp.
CCGGCTTCACGGTCACCGCTCGGTCCATCACAAACGACGGGCAGCTGACAGAGGCATCGGCGGACAATGTCGTGACCAGCGGGGGTAGCTTCGCGGTCAACGGCGGCACCGGAGGACCGAGCAGCCAGATCGGGTACGACGCATCCAAGGGCATCTCGGAAGAGCTCGTCGTGGCCTTCGACGCGCCGATGACGAGCGTACAAGCGAATATCTCAAGGCTCTATACCGATGAAGCAGGAAGCTGCGAGCAGGGCGAATGGGTGGCGTATCGCAACGGTGTTGAGGTTGCGTCGAGCATATTCATTGCGACGCAGAACAATGCCGCAACACTCGACATCGACGCGGGCGGTGAGGAATTCGATCAGGTCGTCTTCCGGGCTACCGAGTACACAGGTGGTCAGAACGGAAGGACCTATGACTCGTCGGACTACATGGTCGATTCGATCACATTCGATCGAGAAGTGCCGACCGTCACGCACTATGACATTCCCGTCACCATTGAAGCAGAGTGGGGCGAGGCGGACTCGGCCACGGTTGTCGAAAATGCCTCGGCTGGCACTGTTGTTGCCACGATGTCAGTCAGCGATCCAGACGCGGGCGACAGCCATTCGTTTGAACTCGTCAACAATGCCGACGGTCGTTTCGAAATCGATGCCGCGACCGGGGCGATCTCGGTCGCTGAAGGTGCCGAGCTCGACCACGAATCTGCCGATGCGCATGAACTGACCGTCCGTGTCATCGATGCCAACGGCCAGACGTACGACGAGGTGCTCTCGATCTCGGTGACGGACTCGAACGAGACGCCGACAGATCTGGGACTCTCGAATAGCACCGTTGCCGAAAACGCTGAGGCGGGAACGGTCGTGGGCTCGATCTCCGTGACTGACCAGGACGCAGGCGATACGCACACATTTGAGCTGGCCGACGACGCTGGCGGTCGGTTCGAAGTGGACAGCGACGGGAACATCGTCGTGGCAGAGGGTGCCGAGCTTGATTATGAAGCCGCGTCTGAGCACGAGGTGACTGTTCGTGTCACTGACAGCGAAGGTCTGGCCCATACTGAAACATTTACGATTCAGCTGTCCGACACATTCGAAGGACCGGACCTTACGCTGGCGGAGGCCAATGGCACTGAGGATGCGCCGATTCCGTTATCGATCGACATCGGTGCTGTCGAGGCGAACACGGAATACGAGATCACAGTGTCCAATGTGCCCGATGGTGCATCCCTCTCGGCGGGTACGGACAACGGCGATGGTACTTGGACACTCTCGCGTGATCAACTCGAGGGCTTGTCCATCACACCAGCCGAGAATTTCAACGGGACGTTCGAGCTCGGCGTAGAAGTGAATGCATCTCAAGGTTCGAACTACATTCTCAATGAATCATTCAACAGCGAGAACAGCGGCAACAGCAAGCTCAACTACAACCAATTCGACAACTGGCAGGTCGCTGAGGGCACAGTTGATGTCATCGGCAATGGCTCTTGGGATATGCAGCAGGGCAACGGCCTGTACCTTGACATGGACGGCTCAACCGGCAACGCGGGCACAATTACACTCAAAGATCCGCCCACACTCCAGCCCGGCAAGTATGAAGTCTCGTTTGATATCGCCGCCAACGGGCTTGTGGATGCCGACTTCCAGGTCGAATGGGATAAAGACTTTCAAACCGCAACGATCGTCGTTGAGATCAGCGAGCCAACCAGCTTTGATCTGACCTTCTCGCACTCGGGTGGTGACAACGTCGGCATACTGCTTGACAACATCCGGCTCCGTGAAGTCGATGCCGATACGCCAGCCGGAACGACCATGCATGATTCCCAGCTGCCTGAGGAAGCCGGAGAAACATCGACAGCGTCTGACACTCTGATCGTCAACGTGACCCCCGTCAACGATTCCCCGGAATCGCTGGGCATCACCGGCGGCAGCGTGGCTGAAGATGCAACGCCCGGTACAACAGTGGCAACAGTTGCTGTCTCTGATCCTGACTCTGGAGATACACATACATTCGAACTGACCGACGACGCAGGCGGCCGATTCGATATCGATGCCGACGGCAATATCACAGTCGCCGAGGGCGCCGATCTCGATCACGAAACAGCAGGATCGCACGAGGTGTCGGTCCGCGTGACCGACTCGGCGGGCAGCACTTACGAGCAGGCCATCTCCATTGAAGTGGCAGACGTCAATGAAGCCCCAACGGAACTGAGTATCACTGGTGGAATTGTCTCCGAGAACGCCGCGGGCGGCACCTTCGTGGCATCGGCTTCGGTGAACGATCCCGATGCGAACGACTCGCACACATACGAACTCACCGACGATGCGGGCGGTCGGTTTGTCATCGATCAGGACGGAAACATCACAGTCGCCGATGGTGCGGATCTGAACTACGAATCCGAAACATCACACCAGATCACTGTGAAAGTCACAGATGAGAACGGCGAAACGATCGAGGATGTCCTCGAAGTCAGTGTCGCCAACGTCATGGAAACACTCGTCGTCAGTGGTAACGAGACACTCACCGCCGCCGACGGACCGTTTGAACATGTCGTGATCAACGGCGGCTACATCGAGATTGACGGCGATGCAGTCATCGAGGGCGATCTGACAATCACAAGTGCTGCCCGCATCAGCGGTGGGGAGATCTCGGTGACAGGCAACGTCACCACAACGGACACAAACTACCACGGCTCGGCGACAATCGTGCTTTCTGGCGACGGTGCCCAATCGATCTCGACCGGCGACGGCGCGGGCGAGCTTCACAACGTCTCTATCACGAACACCTCGGGCCAGGTGACCATCGAAGGCCAGCTCGAGATCTCGGGCAGCTACACGGACAACGGCAACGCGGTCGACGCGACCGGCGCGACGGTCGAGCTTCAGGGCAACGCGTCGGTCTCGGGCGCAGGCACGAGATTCGGCGATGTGACGATCGACGGCGGGTATTTCGAGATCTCGGAGATGCACGTCGACGGCGATCTGAATCTCGAGTCCGCTGCCCGCATCAACGGCGGCGAGATCTCGGTGACGGGCAACGTCACCACAACGGACACAAACTACCACGG
>CAXBOF010000399.1:0-3065 GCA_963977205.1 uncultured Phycisphaera sp.
GGCGATGGCCCCGGGCACGACGATCGGCGTGCAGGCGACGAAGGCGGACGGCAGCGTTGTGCGGTTCGAGTGCACGAGCCGGATCGATACGGCTGTGGAGATTGAGTATTACAAGAATGGTTGTATTCTGCAGACCGTGATTCGGAAGAAGCTGAATGAGTCGAAGGTGAATGCGTAAGCCAGAGATACGGCTGATCGACGCGGCAAGCACGCGCCCCATCCGGGGCGACGTGCTGCGTCCGGGACAACCGAGTCATCGGCTGATGTATCCGGGCGACGATGCGGAGACGAGTCTTCACCTTGGTTGTGCTGCCGAGGGTGGGCACGTTGTTGCCGTCGTTTCGCTGTATGACGAATGTCTGCCGGACGGTGATGAGCCGGCTTGGCGGATCCGTGGGATGGCCACGCATGAGGGGTTTCGATCTCTCGGGTACGGGCGTCTGCTCCTGCGTGCTTGCCTAGAGCATGTCATGGACACTCGTCCGGGCATTGTGTGGTGCAATGCTCGGACGACTGCGGCTGGTTTCTACCGGTCGAACGAGTTCGAGCAGCGAGGGCCGATATTCGAGATTGAGGACATCGGACCGCATGTGATCATGACACGGTCGGTTAAAGCCTGAATTTTTATCATGAATCAAAGGAAACGCCCCGGGCGATTGCTCGGGGCGTTTTTGTGCTTCAGCGGAAGGTCACACCGAAGCTCAGGGGGGCAGAGGAGTGTTCTGTAGAGTGAGACGCCGCCGATGGGCTGAAAGTTCCCGAGTATCGCAAATTTGATTTGTATTTTCTTGTTGCGACACCGGGGTGAGTTTGAGATATCTGCGCAAACTGAGCGGGATCAGGGTGTTGTGATGGTGGCGGTTTGGGTAGCGGGCCACATGAATGCGAAGATCGCGCCGGTGGCCAGGGCGTAGACGAGGCCATCGATGGCGTCGGTGAGGAAGTAGCGAGGGCGCTTGCCGAACCAGATGCCTCCCGGGGCCCCGCCGAGGACGTGGGCGAGGATGGCACCGGTCGCGGCGATCTGGAAGACTGCGAGGAAATCGCTGCCCGGGCCGCGGGCCTGGCCGGTGATGTAGGCGACCAGCAGGGTCACCAGAAAGAAGTACAGGACGGTGAGGGCCATGTTGCGGCCCATGTTGGGTTTGCTGGCCCAGACGCTGAGTGTGCCCCACGGGCCGGCGTTGAACTTGTCGATGTTCTCGGGTTGTTTGTAGTCCTTGCGTTCGGCGCAGTTTGGGAACACGTAGACGCCTGGCTCGATCTTTGAGGTGCGGACGAAGTCCATGAGCTTGTCCTGGTCGGGGGAGAATTTGACATCCCCCATGTGGTGCGGGAGGACGGCCCACATCAGGAAGCTGAGGAAGAACCCGGCGAGGGTGGCGACCAGAATCGGGAGCCAGAGATCGGTGACTGTCATGGCATTTCTCCTACGAGTGAGGGGATGGGAACCGCCAGCAGACACCAGATTACCGGACAAATGGCGAGCATGTAAAAGAAGGGGTTCCAACGGGCGGCCTCTGTGGATAGTGTGGAGGCGGATACAGGGGGAGAGTGGAGATGAATATGCGTCAAATGGCGAGTGTTGCTGCGATGGGTGTGGTTCTGGCTTCTGGCCTGGCGACGGGGTTGGCCTCGGGTCAGGTATCGACAGAGCTGTTTGTTTCGGGTCTTGATCGCCCTGTGTATATGGTGGCGGCCCCGGGTGATGCCGAGAAGTTCTACGTGATCGAACAAGAGGGCGCGATCCGGATCATCGACAACGGTGTTCTGCTGCCGACGCCCTTTCTAGATATCGACCCGCTCGTGACCAATGGCACATCGGGCGGCAACGAGCAGGGCATGCTCGGGCTCGCGTTCAACCCGGACTACGAGACCAGCGGCCGATTCTTTGTGTACTACATCGGAGCGGGCTCGGACACGTACATCGTGGAGTACAAGCGGTCTGCGGGTGATCCCAATGTCGCAGACGAGACATCAGCTCGCACGATCATGACGATCGATCAGCCTTACAGCAACCACAACGGTGGCTGGATGGACTTCGGCCCCGACGGCTATCTCTACATCGGCACGGGCGACGGTGGCAGCGGCAACGACCCGGGCAACCGCGCCGCGCGGCTCTCGTTCCTGCTGGGCAAGCTCTTGCGGATCGATGTCAGTGATGACCAGGTGCCCTACACCGTGCCGGCGGATAATCCGTTTGTTGGTGTCAGCGGCGCGCTGCCGGAGATCTGGGCCTACGGCCTGCGGAACCCGTGGCGGACGAGCTTTGATCAGATGACCGGTGATATCTGGATTGCAGACGTCGGGCAGAGCGCCCGGGAAGAGGTGAACTTCCAGCCCGCCTCCAGCACGGGCGGCGAGCACTACGGGTGGCGCTGCCGGGAGGGGTTCATCGAGAATCCTTCGTTCCCGGGCTGCACCCCCACTCCTCCAACCGGTTTCACTGATCCGGTCCATGACTACACCCATGCCGGCGGTCGGTGCTCGATCACGGGCGGGTACATGTATTACGGCTGCGCTGTGCCTGAATTTGAAGGCAAGTACATCTTCGGTGATTACTGCTCGGGCGACATCTACACACTCGACCCGGCCAACGGCAACGCTGTTGTCGCGGTTGCTGACCAGGGCTTCGGTGTGAGCGCGTTTGCGCAGGACAGCAAGGGCGAGTTGTACGTGATGGACCTCTTCGGTGGCACCATCGAGAAGTTCGTCTCGGCCAGTGCGGTTGATAGCGATGGCGACACCGTGCCGGATGCCTGCGAGGTGGAATGTCTTGCCGACACGAACGGCGACGGCGTGGTGAGCCCGGCGGACTTCTCGGCCTGGGTCGCAGCGTTCAACGCGGATGCGCCTGAGTGTGATCAGAACGATGACGGGACGTGCAGCCCGGCCGACTTCTCGGCTTGGGTTGCCAATTACAACGCGGGCTGCTGACGCCCTGGGCGTCCTCCCGCACTGATTGGGGGACGATGAAATGAAGCAACAGCTTTTGATCGGCGCGGCTGCTGCGCTGGGCGCGATCGCTCAGCCGGCAGCCGCTCAGACGGCCGCGATCGTGGCGG
>CAXBOF010000400.1:0-3043 GCA_963977205.1 uncultured Phycisphaera sp.
CGCGATGCCCGGGAGCGCATCGACCTTGATCGTGGCGCGGATGCCCTTGCGGATGCGGCCGGCGAGGCTCTCATGGACGCGGACCTCGGCGACGAGTTTGGAGGTGTCGGGGAGGCTGAAGAGGAGCTGGTTGGGGTAGACGCTCTGGCCGATCATGAGCGGTCCTTCGGAGGACCAGCGGTTGCGTGATTGCTGGATAGTGGTGCCGTAGATCGCCATGCCATCGGACGGGGCGAGGATGGTGGAGGCCTCGATCTGCTGTTTGAGTTTGTCGACGCGGGCCTGATCGCGGACGACGCGCCGGTTCTGCTGGGCGCGGTCGGCGGCCTTGTCGGCGAGACGGATCTCGTTCTGCGCCTTGACGTTCTCGAGCTGCGCCTCGGCCTGGGCGACATCGCTCTCCATCTGCTCGCGGTCCTTCTTCTGTTCGTACTCGATGTAGGACTCTTTCTGAAGCACAACGGTCTTGACGCGGGCGCGCGCCTTGACGAGTGCGAGCTCGTCCTGGTCGTACTGGTCTTTGCTGATGAAGCCCTCGGCGAGCAGGCCGACGTTCTTCTCGAACTTGGCTTCGAGACGGGCCAATTCGCGGTTGGCCTCGTCGATGTTGAGGTCGAGTTCCTGGAGCTTCATGACGCGGTCACCTGATTCCCATTGATCAAGTGTGAGCTGCGCGAGACGGAGCTTGAGCTCGGCGTCGCGGATGGCGCTCTCGTTCTCGGTGACCTGGATCTGGTACGCGTTCTCGGCCGCAAAGAGCGCGGCCTGTGAGGATTCGAGGTCGGCCTCTTCGGTGTCGAGTTCCGTTTTGAGATTGTCGGAGTTGAGCAGGCAGAGCACATCGCCCTTCTTGACGGTCGCGCCCTCATCGACGATCTCGACGATGGTCGCCTGCGATTCGAGCGTCGAGCGGACCTCGATCTGATCGAGCGCCTGGAGCTCGCCCGAAGCGGTGGTCGTGACGTCGAAGCTGGTCAGGGCAGCCTTGGTGATGTCGCTTGTGCGCACAGAGATGGCAGATCCCGAGTCTTCTTTCTGGGTGAAGTACCACCACCCGCCGCCGGCGACGCCCGCGACAAGGATGAGGCCGAGGATGGCGGACTTGGCCGAGCCTCGGTTTCGGGCGGGGAATCGGTTGGTGGGGGCGTTGGTCACTGATTTGCTCCTGCGAGACTGGCCGCCTTGCACGGAAGGCGGCCGATCCTTATCTGTATACCTCCCCGCCGTCGGTGGGTTCAGCCAATTGGGGCACGAACGGAGAGATCGCGATGTCTACAGAGATCGACACCATGCTGGTGGTTGCTGCCGATTCCGAGGCCAAAGCGGTGTTCGCGGCCTTCGGCTTCCCGGATGAGGAGCCAGAAGAGCTGACGAGGGTGGAGGGAGGGCTCTGGCTCCTGAAAACGGGCATCGGCAAGGCCAACGCGGCGGGGGCGGTCGGGATTGCCTTGGCAATGAACCCGGCTGAGCGGGTGATCAGCCTGGGTCTGGGGGGAGCCTTGCCGGACAGTGGCCTTGCGATCGGAGACCGGGTGCTGGCCAGCCGATCGGTCTTTGCGGATGAGGGTGTGGAGACGCCCGAGGGCTTTCTCGACTGCCGATCGATGGGATTTCCGCTGTATGAGGGGGATATGGGCGATGGGCTGGCCTGTAATCCGGAATTACATGCCCGATTAAGGGGGTGTGTTGATCGAGAGGCGGTGATCGCGACGGTTTCGACCTGCTCGGGGCGGGATGAATTGGCGGTGCGTGTTCGGCGACGGACGGGCGCGGGAGCAGAGTGCATGGAGGGGGCGGCGGTGATGCTGACGTGTCATCGGATTGGGGTGCCGGCGGCCGAGGTGCGGGTGATCAGCAACACAACGGGTGATCGCGCGGAGCAGGTGTGGGATATCGGACGTTCGCTCGGAGTTCTGGGTTTGACGGCACGGGCGATTTCGGACGCTTTGCGGGGGTGACCTAACCCGCACAAACAGGTGGGTTCGGTTTGGCGCGACGGGGGCGACCTTGAGGCTCGTCGTTCCAGCCCGCTCACCTCAACAGGGCCGGCGAGCGAGTCGATAAGCCACGGTGAGTGACCGGACGGTCGGCGGTGGGCGCGTGCCCATTTGCGGTCGTCCTGAGAACTGTGGCCGGGGACGTCGATGGCGCGTGCGTCGCTCGCATCCTTTTTGCAGATGAAGTCGAAGGAAGGTGTGGCTGCGCCTTCGCGTCAGCCAAGACCGATCGCGATCGACTTTGGGACCAGTGCGCTCAAGGTGCTCCAGGTGACGGGCTCAGAGACGCCCTCGCTGATCGCGGCGGCGAGTCTTGATACACCTGAAGATTTCTACGACGACGCGGCTGCTCGGATCAGTTTCCAGACGCAGCAGTTGCCGCAGCTCATCCGCAGCGCGGGCTTTAAGGGCAAGCGTGCGGTGTGTCTCTTGCCGGTGGGGCTGACGTTCTGCAAGCACATCCAGGTGCCCAAGGGCGACAAGGGGATGATCGAATCCTCGACGAAGATGATGCTGGCGTCGCAGCTTGGTGTGGACCCCTCGATGCTGGTGCTGCGTCACAACGTGGTCGGGCTGGTCGGGGCCGAGCAGAACAAGTTTGAAGTGATCGGCATGGCGGCGGCCCGTTCGACGGTGGACCTGCTCATGCGTTCGATGGTGGCGGCCAAGCTCGAGCCGGTGGGGATGCACCCGGAGTTTGGCGCTTCGCTTGCGGGATTCAACGCGATCGGCGCTGCTCCCGTGGACAAGACGACGCTCTATCTTGATCTCGGATTTGGGACGACCAAGGCGTTTATCGCTCGCGGGAACCAGCTGATGTTTGCGCGGTCGTTCGACTTTGGCGGGCGGGCGCTGGACAAGTCGCTTGCGGCCCGCTGGAAGGTGAGCGAGCACCGAGCGCACGAGGCCAGGCGAGGCGATGCGGACTACACGGGCGTGCAGCGCGCCCCGATGATGTCGCTGGGCTCGCTCAACGGCGCGACGGGTGGGGCCGCGACGGGCAACAAGAAGACGCCCAGCGTCATGCCGGATCTGAAGGAAGCCTT
>CAXBOF010000401.1:0-3043 GCA_963977205.1 uncultured Phycisphaera sp.
TCTTGGCCAAAGCCAAATTCGAGCACGCCAAGGGCAACAACGAGGCGGCCACCGCGACCGTCAAGGAAGCCATCAAGCGCGCACTCGAGATCTATAGCTCAGATCACCCGGTTCCAAAGTCCATGCAGGCCTGGCGGGATTCGATTTAGCGTCGCCGGCGGGTCGCAGCCAGACCCATCATCCCCATCAGCACACCCGTCGCGGGCGCGGGCACATAGAACTCGCCGTCCCACTCGAGCAGCAGCGTCGTGCCGTCAAAGCTCGTGTTGAACGCGCCGGTGCCGAACTGCGGCTCCTGCAGATTATTGGAAAGTCCCGAGAAGATCGAAGCAAACTGCATAATCAGCGTGTCGCCCGTGGCCCGCTCGAGCACCACCGTGCCCGCCTCGAAAAACTCGCCCGGCGTGCTGCTGGGCAGCCACGTGATCGAGTAATCCTGAATCCCGATGATGTCGGTCGGACCGTTGTACGTGCCAGACACAACGCTATTGGAAACCCAGTCCGCCCCGCCGCCGCTATTGGCTACCGTCGAATCGATCTGCACAACACTGCCCGGCAAACCGATCCACTGGAAAGTTCGGCTCGTGGCATAATTACCACCGGCAAGCGCAAAGAGGTTGTCGGGCGAGCCCGGATCGCGGAACGCGTTGGAGCACAGATTGGATATCAGAGAAGCCGAGAGCGGATCGAAGGTCGAAGGCCGTGAATCAAAATCGATCCGGGCCTCACTCATCCCGGTCTGATTCAGATCGAGCGTGCCCGTGCCCGTGGCCGCCAGAGGCCCCCCGTTCACCGTGCCTGTAAAGGTCGTCTGAAAGTCTTGCAACTGCCCCTGAGCACTCGAGGCACAGGCAACAAGAAGGACCATCCCAAAGATACGCATAGGGTCGCTCCAAACAGTGAACGCGCACAACGCCGACGAAAGCCGTCGGCTCACTCCTAAGAGAGCACCGTTTCACGCCCCGGCCAGTCAAATAGGGGAAATATTCGGTCTTTGTGGTCCAAAGGAGGTCATTTGAAGACGACAGGCCTCATCCGAGCCGGATCGTCGCCGCCGAGAGGTCATCGGCCAGCGGCCCATCGGCGAACGCCCGGACCGCCTCGACCATCTTGCCTATCTCCTCAGCCGAACCGCTGGCCCCGTCGAGTACCTCGAGCACCCGAGCGATCCCGAACTGCTCACCCTCGGCATTCACCTGCTCGATCACGCCATCACTCGCCAATATGAGATGAGCCCCCGCAGGCACGTTCAACCGGATGGCCCGGTGCCCCGCCTGGGCCTGCACACCCAGCGGCACCGAACCCTCGATCCGCACCTGCTCAGCCGGATTGCCATCGGCCCGCAGAAAGATGTAGCCGTGACCCGCATCGCAGAGCTCAAGCACCCTCGTTTCGGGATGCCAGCACCCGGCCACCAGCGTCACGAATTTCCCGACATCGGATCGGCGCACAAGGCTGTCGTTGGCCTCGTTGACCGCCTCATCCAGAGCCACACCGCGCCCGAGCAGTGTCCGCAGCTCGGTCTGCGTGGCGACCATCTGCATGCCCGCGCCTACACCCTTGCCCGTCGCATCGCCCAGAAAGAACGCCGCCCGCCCGTCATCGGTGATCAGGAAATCAAACAGGTCGCCGCCGACATACCGACCCGGGATCGATTCAAAGACATATCCCACGCTCGCGTTTCCACCCTCCTTGGGCGGGAACAAAAGCTCCTGCGCGTTGCGTGCGGATTTGAGATCCTCATCCAGCTGGCGCCGCCGCTCTTCCATCTCCGCGCCCAGGATCCGCTCGATCGCCAGCCCCGCGATCCCGACAAGCGCCTGACAGAAGGCCGCGGTGTCTTTCTCGATCCGCTCCTCCCCGCCGCGCGAATCGACATAGAGATAGCAATCGACCTGCCCGCCCGCCGAGATCGGTGCGCACAGCGCGGTCTGGATATCCAGCTCAATCAGCGAGTGCGAACGCGTGTCCGGGGCCGCCCCGCTCAATAACTGAGCGACCTTGCCAGTCGAGGCCTCGTTGATGAGCGTCTGACTCAGCCGAAGCTCGCCCGGCACTTTGCTCGAAGCGATCACATCGAACTCGCTCTCGCCCAACGGCCTGACCACATACACCCGCTGGCAGCCCTTCAGATCCCGCACCGCCGAGACGATCGCCTCGGCGACCTCAGGCCGCGTGGCCGTCACGGAAAACGACCGCGCAGCCGCCAGCAGCTTGTCCAGCTTGATCTGCGCCAGACCGTTGAGCGCGTGCTGCTCGAGCCGCTGCACGCGCGCATCGCGATCGACGATCGTGTGCATCATCGTCGCGCTGCGCTCGCCAGCGACCATGAAACGCCAGTTGCCCAGCGACACGACATCGCCCTGGCGGATCTCGACCTCTTCTTCCGCATCCAGGCGCGCGCCGTTGACAAACGTGCCGTGCCTGCTGCCCAGATCCTGAACGTACACCCCGCTCGCCCGGACGTGCACCCGGGCGTGCCGGCGAGAGATCCCCGGGTCCCCGACCTTCCACTGAGCCTCATCCGTGCGACCGATCAGCGCCGAGCGATCCACCCCCTTCAGCGGGAACGGCACAACGCCCCCCCCGGCATCAGGATCGATCGGTCTCAGCATCCAGCCTGCGTATCTGCTCTGCATCGTGTCAGAGCTTAGTAGATATCGCCTCGACACGACTCGACGAAGTCAGCTCGCCCGCCAAGACCTCCAAGGCCCGTCCGATGACCTCGACCGATTGCCCGTATTCCCCGAGGCCAAGCCGCTCCTCGGGCGTGTGATCCAAAGAGCTATCACCCGGCCCGTACGCCGCGATCGGACACCGCCAGATCGGAGCGACAACGTTGAAGTCCGCTGTCCCCGTCTTGAGCTTGGGCCTGGGCCTGCCCCCGCCGGCCCGGATCGCCGAAGAGAGCGCCCGCGCGACCGCGTCGTTCCGGTCGCTCTGGACCGCAGCCTCGAGCCCTTCAAATTCGAGACTCACCGGACCATCCGCCAGTGTGCGCAGCGTCCGGGTCATCTCTCTCGGGTCGACACCCATCGGCAGG
>CAXBOF010000402.1:0-3036 GCA_963977205.1 uncultured Phycisphaera sp.
CAAGCGACGATCCGCCGTACTCGTCCGAGCCGATTTCCGCGTAGGTCTTGCCCGCGTCGAGCCTGATGCGCTCGGCATATCCGCCCGAGCCGCCCGCGCGGATGACCGTCAGCCGAACCCGGTCCGTCAGCGGCGCCTTCACCGGCCCGAGCGTCCGGTACTCGCCCGGCCCCACAACCACCTTCGTCAAAACCGATTGCCCCGAACCCAGACTCTCGATCTCCAGCCGGGCCTCGACCGTCGACCGCGTCGAGTTGGTCAGGTCGACCGTGTACGTGGACGAGCACCCGGCCAGCAGCGTGAACGCGAGCAGGGCGATCGGGACAATTCCAAGCCGATTAGCACGGGTCAATGGCGTCATGGCGAATCCTAGGTCCGATTCCCAGGCTTTTGATCCGGCTCGCCTTGACACCGGCCCAACCGAAAGTATACTGGCATTATGACGCCAGTATTCAAACAACCAGCCACCCCCAAGCAGGCCGTCCGCCGCAAGGCCCGGCTCGACACGCTCCTCGATCCCGAGCTCTTCAAGGCCCTTGCCGACCCGACCCGGGGCAAGCTCCTGGCCTGCCTCGTCAAGTGCAGCCGCCCCTGCTCGGTCACCGAGATCGCCCAATGCTGCGACCTCGACTTCTCCATGGTCGCCCGCCACCTGACCACCCTGGCCCGCTCGGGCGTCCTCACCGCGCGCAAGGAAGGCCGCACCGTCTGGTACGAGGCCCCATCCGACCTGGCCGCCCGCTTCCGCGCCATCGCCGACGCGATTGACGAACTCGCCCCCGCCGATTGCTGCGAGGAAGGAGACTGCTGTGGCTGACCGGCGCCCCCGCGTGCTCTTCCTCTGCACGGGCAACTCATGTCGTAGCCAGATGGCCGAGGGCTGGGCCCGCCACCTGCTCCCCGATCAGATCGACGCGGTGAGCGCCGGCACCGAGCCGCACGGCCTCAACCCACTGGCAGTCAAAGCCATGGCCAGCGCCGGCGTCGACATCTCGGGCCACTCCTCGAAGACCGTCGAAGCCTGCGACCCCGACTCGCTCGACCTCGTCGTCACCGTCTGTGGCCACGCCAACGAGAACTGCCCCGTCTTCCTCGGCAAGACCCGCGTCATCCACCACGGCTTCGACGACCCGCCCAAGCTCGCCGCCGATGCCAAGACCGAAGAAGAAGAACTGCCGCACTACGAACGCGTCCGCGACGAGATCCGCGCCTTCATAACCACGCTTCCTGAGCTTCTGGCGCAGACCAAGCAGGGGGCCAACCCGTGACCACCATCGCCCCCGCCTGTCCGCGCAAACGCCTCGCCTTCCTCGACCGCTTCCTCACGCTCTGGATCTTCCTGGCCATGGCGATCGGCGTCGGGATCGGGTACTTCACCCCCGGTGTCAGCGGCGCGCTCGACAGCGTCTCCGTCGGCACCACAAACATCCCCATCGCCATCGGGCTCATCCTCATGATGTACCCGCCCCTGGCCAAGGTCCGCTACGAGAAACTCCCCGAGGTCTTCCGCGACTGGAAAGTCCTAGCGCTCTCGTTGATCCAGAACTGGATCGTCGGCCCCGTCCTCATGTTCGCGCTTGCGGTCCTCTTCCTCCGCGACTACCCCGAGTACATGGTCGGCCTCATCCTCGTCGGCCTGGCCCGATGCATTGCCATGGTCCTCGTCTGGAACGACCTGGCCCGGGGCAGCAACGACTACTGCGCAGGCCTCGTCGCGTTCAACAGCATCTTCCAGATCCTCTTCTTCGGCGCCTACGCATGGGTCTTCATCACCTGGCTCCCGGCTAAGCTCGGCCTCGAAGGAGCCGTCGTCGATATCACCATCGCGCAGGTATTCGTCAGCGTGCTCATCTACCTGGGCATTCCCTTCTTCGCCGGCATGGTGACGCGCCTCGTGCTCCGCTCGGCCAAGGGCGACGAGTGGTACACCCAGACCTTCCTGCCGCGCATCTCGCCCATCACCCTCCTCGCGCTGCTTGCAACCATCGTCGTCATGTTCAGCTTGAAGGGCGAGAAGATCGTCGCGCTCCCGCTGGACATCCTGCGCATCGCGCTGCCGCTGACGATTTACTTCGTCGTCATGTTCTTCGTCAGCTTCCTCATGGCCCACAAGGTCGGCGCGGACTACGAACGGGCCGCCACGCTCGCCTTCACCGCCTCCGGCAACAACTTCGAGCTCGCCATCGCCGTCGCGATCGCCGTCTTCGGCATCGGCTCTGGCGTCGCCTTCGCCGCTGTCGTCGGCCCGCTCGTCGAGGTCCCCGTCCTCATCGCTCTCGTCAGCGTCTCGCTCTGGCTCGGACGCAAGCTCTATACACGAAACACACCCGCCAAATCCCCCGCATCTGAACCCACACTCACAGGAGAAACACCATGAGTCACAACACCCAGGAAGAGAACAAGTCACCCTGCTGCGGCCCGGACTGCTGCAACGACACAGAAACGAAGACCACAACCAGCGCAGCCGTCGCCGCCGACACCCGCGACAAGGTCCGCGCCGGCTACGCCGAGATCGCTAAAACCGGACAGTGGTCGTCCGTCAACGCCGCGCCCAAAGCAACCGGCTGCTGCGGCGGGAGCAGCGCCGAAAGCAGTGGGGGCGGTGGGGGTTGCTGCGGCCCCACAACACTCACGCCCGAACAGGTCGCGCTCGCCGTCGGATACTCAGACTCCGATCTCTCGCTCATCCCGGGCGATGCCAACATGGGCCTGTCCTGCGGCAACCCGAACGCGCTGGCCGACCTCAAGCCGGGCGAAACCGTCCTCGACCTCGGCTCGGGCGGCGGGTTCGACTGCTTCATCGCCGGACCCAAAGTCGGCGCTACCGGCCAAATCATCGGCGTCGATATGACACCCGAGATGATCTCCAAAGCCCGCGCGGGACTGGCCACTTACTCAAAGACCTCGGGCCTCACCAACGTCGAGTTCCGTCTGGGCGAGATCGAGAACATCCCCGCTCCCGACAACTCGATCGACGTCGTCATCTCCAACTGCGTCATCAACCTCTCGCCCGACAAGGACCGCGTCTGGCGCGAA
>CAXBOF010000403.1:0-3033 GCA_963977205.1 uncultured Phycisphaera sp.
CCGAGCCGTAGACCACGGGGAAGTCGAGCGTCTCGTCGTCGGCACCAAGTTCGATGAAGAGGCTGAGCAGCTCATCGATCACGCGGTGGGGGTCCGCCTCGGCCCGGTCGCACTTGTTGATCATGACAACGGGGCGCAGGCCGAGTTCGAGCGCTTTGCCGAGCACGAAGCGTGTCTGGGGCATGGGGCCTTCGAAGGCGTCGACGACGAGCATGCAGCCGTCGGCCATGCGGAGCACGCGTTCGACTTCGCCGCCAAAGTCGGCGTGGCCCGGCGTGTCGATGATGTTGATGCGGTAGTCGCGTCCTTCCTGATCGTGGTAGTTCACCGCGCAGTTTTTGGAAAGGATCGTGATGCCCCGCTCACGCTCGAGCGGGTTGGAGTCCATGATCAGGCCGTGCTGGCCGCCCTTGAGCTTGTCGAGCTCGGCGTCCCGGAACTGGCCGGACTGGCGAAGGAGCTGGTCAACCAGAGTGGTTTTCCCGTGGTCGACGTGGGCGATGATGGCGACGTTTCGGAGGTGGTTCATTCCCTCGATTGTTGACACGTCAAGTGAGTTTGGCGCTACCGGTCCGAAGACATCCTTATTTCAAACCCAATTTCCAGGCGTGAGCCGTTCTGCCGGGTGGACCAGCGGGCGTCCTCGATCCGCTCGAAGGTGCCCCGCACCGAGTTCGGGTTGCCCAAACCGCGTTCGATCAGGCCGACGATCGGGCCGGGCGAAACCGCTCCGACAGAGACGAGCGCCCCGCCCGCTCCGCCCGCAGGCAGCAGCGCGATCAGTTCATCAAGAGCCGCGGTGTGGTCCGAGTTGATGGGCGCGATCAGCGTCGTCCACCATGCGGTCTTTCCCTTGCCCGAAGTCCGCCATGCGATGGCCGGCGAGGCCCCGATCATCGGACGCAGGACATCATGGGCGAAGTCCCCCCGCACCGGCGCGGTCCGCACAGCCTCGGGCATGAAGCCCCGGTAGTCCGGCACCGCGTCCGGATTGGCGGTCAGCAATCCCGCGATGTCGCGCACGGCCCGGTCCGCCAGCGCGTCGGCCTCGTCCGAGCCGTCCATCTCGAGACAGACCGCCAGCGAAACTTCGTTATCCAATTCGGGCAGCACGCGAAGGTAGATGCGCCCCGTGCAGTGGGCCGAGAGCCGGCGCAGGCGCTCGGGGTCGATTGGCAGGATCGCGGCGATGGGTGTGTCGGCGATCGTGGCAAGATCCACCTCGTCGGCGACCGAGAGCCAGGCACCCTTGGAGAGCTTGCCGAATTCATCGCCCGCCCAGCCGGCCGACCGCATCTCAAACTCGGGCATCTCAAAGACAGCCAGCCCGTCCCAGCCCGCATTGCCGAGCGAGGCCTCGATCCGTGCGACGTCCGTCTGCGCTTCGAGCAGGACGGCTGTGACCGAGGCTGGGAACGCCCTGCCCGCGCCGATGGCGTTCTCCCAGCCCCGAGGCGTGACGAGGCCGCGGACCAGCCTGCTCAGCAGCTCACTCGAATCCTTGGGCGAGAAGACGAGCAGTCGGTTGTCGTCGGACTGTTTCGAGCTGCGTGGTTTGAGAAGCGAGACGCGGTACGCCCCGCCCTCGATCGCGTACACGGTCTGCCCGACGACCGTCTCGCGTCCCTTGGCGCCGAGCTTCTTGATGACGGTGATGCCGAGATCTTCCGGCACGACCGTCGCGATCGCCCACGAGCCAAATCCGGTGATCGTGGTGTCCTGGGTGACGAGGATCATCCGTTTGCCAAAGAGCTCATCGAACGCTTTCCCGTTGTCAACGCCGAACATCCGGGCCAGCTGCGACCAGGCGCGTGTGAACTCGCCCTCGTTCTTGCCGATGCCAAAGTCGGAGAGGATCGCGGTGAACGCCCGGCCCGGGGCGCTTTGTCGCTGGCCGGCCCCATCGTCGAGCACGACGATGAGGTCCGCACTCGGGACGGCTGCACGGATGGTCTTGATCGTCTCGGCAGCATCGGCCTGCACGAGACCATGAGCTGGCGCTGCGAACGTCGTCAGCAGCGCAGCGAGCAACGTCCACGCCCAGTGTGCGCGGCCTGTGTGTAAAAAACGGTCGGTCATCAAATGTCAGCGGGGCAGAGGATTCTCGGCCGTCGAACCGAGATTGGATTCAGGCAAACGGACAACGTCGGCGCTGTACCAGGGCGGGAGCACACCCAGGAGCGAGAACTCTGAGGAGCCCTCGAGGCCGATGCTGGTGATGCTGTCTTGAACGCCCGATGGCCAGCGCTTGATCTGCACCTGCTGCGTCGAACCCGCGGCGTTGCCGGTGCCCGCGATGGGCAGAGCCAAGCCATCACCGAAGACGATGTACCGCACGTTCATGGGTGAAGCTGTCTCAGTGATCGGGTCGACGGGCTTACGCATCGAGAGGCCGATGCACAGGCCCGGCTCGGGGCGTGAGGACTGTGTTGGTGTGTGCGATGCAGGACTGGCGGCAAAGCTGTCCCTGCAATGCAAGGGCGCGTTGCTGCGGGCCTCCTGCTGGCGGAGCTTGATGGATTCAAACTTGGCAAGAGCCGCGTCGCGCCAGTGCGTGACAGATTGCACCTGCTGGACGCTCTGGGTCTGAGCGGTCTGGATGACGTTGCTGACGGGGCCGGCCTGCTCGCCAAATGGCAGAAGCCCGGCCCGAATACCGATCGCACCCGAGGCAAAGAGCCCGAGCGTAAGCCCGATTGCCGACATCCGGATCCAGCGGACGCGCTGACGCTCGCTCTTACCGAGGAACGGGCGATGAGCCGCGACTCGTCCCAAGACGGCTTCTTCGAAGGAGGCATCCGTCGCGGGTGCTTCGAGGGGTTGGCTCAGGACGCTTTCGAGGTGGTCGTTGGTGACGGGCCTCGTCTGGCGCCGGCCGAAACGGAACCGGTGCTGGCGGCCATTCACGCCCAGACCTCTTTCACACGAGATGCGTGCGTGGCGTGGTCGACCAGAATCTTGCGGAGCTTCTGGCGGCTGCGGTGCAGGTGGCTCTTGACGGTGCCCTCGGGCATTTCCATATGGGCCGCGATC
>CAXBOF010000404.1:0-3016 GCA_963977205.1 uncultured Phycisphaera sp.
GCGATGCGGGGGCTGGATCTGCTTACGCCCAGTGAGAGCGAACTCCGCGACGGGCTGCGCTCGTTCGATGAAGCTTTGCCGGCGGTGGCGTGGGAGCTGCTCAAGGAAACGGGCACGGGCGAGGCGATCGTCACGATGGGGCCTGAGGGCCTGGTGAGCTTTACGCCGCTGGACGAGCCGGCGATCGAGGGCGATGCGTTCGGTTCGAGATTGAAGGCCGAGCACGTGCCGGCCTTGGCGGGCGCGGCGGTGGACCAGCTCGGTTGCGGCGATGCGCTGCTGACCACGGTCGCGCTGGCGCGTGCGGGCGGAGCGGGGGCGTTGGCCTCGGCGCTCTTGGGCGCGGTCGCGGCGAGCGTGCAGGCCGGTCGCATGGGCAACCTGCCGGTGTCGGCGACGGACCTGCGCCGATCGATCGCCAGGCTTCACGCGGCGAACCTGACGTTTGCAAGCGCCGAGGTGGTCGAGGCGGCCGGCAACGCAAGGCGGGTGTCATGACAACGAGTGCGCTCAAATTCGTGGTGGTCGCAAGCCCCAAGAGCGGGACAACATGGGTGCAGACGACACGGCATTTGCTTCGGCATCTCTCGCCTCCCGATGTGGGCGAGGGCTTTGCCGAGAAGCTGGCGTTCGGGATCGTGGACACGATCGCGCGGACGTGTGCGCAAGAGGGCGGTGTGCCGCTGTACGGCGAGAAGTTCACGCCTTATCCGGGGACGGCTGAGGATGCGCTCGAGACGCTCGCGCGGTACAACGACCGGACACCCATCGTGCACCTCGTGCGCGACGGACGCGATGTGATCGTCAGCGGGGCGGCGCATCGGCTGAACATCGCGCGTCAGCGGTGGGCCGAGGGCACACACGGCGCAGGGTCCGAGGATCTGGAGGCGGCCCAGCAGCTGGCGGACCGGGTGATCCCCGAGAAGTGGTTCGAGCATTTCCTGACAAACTGGATCGATCTGAACTCGGCGATGCTCGAGTGCCGGCCCATGTTCCGCAGCGTGCTGCGTGTGAGCTACGAGGACCTGCTGGCAGAGCCCGAGACGCAGACGCTGGCGATTCTTCGGCACATCGCGGCGGGCACGGATGTCGCGGTAACGCCCGGCCAGGCCGAGGCGTGCGCACAGGCTGCATCGTTTGCATCGCTCTCGGGCGGGCGCTTACGTGGTCAGGAAGACCGCGAAAGCTTCTTCCGCAAGGGTGTGGCTGGCGATTGGGAGAACTGGTTCACCATCGACCAGATGCACGAATTCGACGAACGCGCGGGCGAGCTGCTGGAGCTGCTCGGGTACGACCGCGGAGCACGGGAGCACGCGGCTTGATCAGCTACATCATCCCCACACGCAACCGCAGCGGGCAGCTTGGGCGGACATTGGCCGCGATCGATCGGCTCGGCGACCATTTCTCGGTGGGCGGCGCGGAGGTTGTGGTGGTCGACAACGCGTCCGATGAGCGCGTCCGGGTGCCCGAGCGTCTGCCGCGGGGACTGAACGTGCGCGTGGTGCGCCTCGATGAGAACAAAGCGGCGGCGGCTCGGAACGTCGGCGCCGACCACGCCGACGAGCGGTCGGACTGGCTCGTGATGCTCGATGACGATTCATCGCCGATGGACACGGGGATGGAGATCGCGATCAGGCGCGCTCCCGACTACGCGGCGGCGATCTCGGCGGACATCTTTCTGGGCGATTCACCCGATTCGATCAAACGGCGCGAAGACGGCGGGCTGCCCGAGGTTTTTGTCGGCTGCGGCGTGGCGATCCGGCGCGAGGCGTTCCACAAAGCGGGCGGGTACGACGAGCGGTTCGGGTTCTACGCCGAGGAATACGACCTGTCGGCCAAGCTGATGCTCGAGGGCCACCGCATCGTGTTCAGCCCGATCTTCCGCGTGCTGCACCGCAAGGTGGAATCGGGGCGGGACATGGATCTGATCGTGCAACGGTTGGTGCGCAACAACGCGTGGGTCTGCCAGCGGTACGCGCCAAGCGCGGTGCTCGAGGCCGAGCACAAACGGATCGACGAGCGCTGCCGATGGATCGCCAAGCGCGAGCACGCGATGAAGGGGTACGGTTTCGGCTGCGACGAGCGGGACGCGAGCGTGGAGAGTCAGGTCCGTGCGCCGATGGATGGTGATATCTGGGATCGTTTCACTGGGTTGGCTGCGGCGCGTGATGCGCTCGATCGTCGGCTGCCCAGCAGCGCACGCGGTGTTGAACTGATCGCCGAGGGTAAGAACGCGCACGTCGTGCGGGCGGCCCTGGATGAGCTTGGCGTGCGTGTGGTCGAACGCAACGGCGAGGCGCGCGTGATCGCGACGATGTCGCCCGGTCCGATGCTCGATGCGCTCGAAGCTGCAAGCGATGGTGCGCCGGTCATCGCGCCTTGGCTCTCGGCCAAGAAGGGCTCACTCTTTGGAGAAGTCGCGGCCTGATCGGTCTGAATCCGATCGGACGAGATCGAGAAACGGGCGGGCTTTGTCGAGCGTTTCGAGCCATTCGGCGTGCGGGTCTGAGTCGGCCACGATGCCAGCACCCACGGGGTAGCTGACCCGGCCTTGTTCGATGATGCCCGGTTTGGGCGATCGGCCTGTGACGATGGCGGTTCGGATCGCGACGTTGAGGAGCATCGAGCCGTCGTCCCCGATGAAACCGGTTGAGCCGCAGTAAGGCCCGCGCCGGGCGAGAATGCCTGTGAATCCGAGTGTTGGTTCGAGCTCGTCGATGATCTGCATCGCGCGGACCTTGGGCGCGCCGGACACGGTGCCTGCGGGCATACCGGCAAAGAATGCATCCAGCGCGTCCTTGCCCGGGGCCAGTTCGCCCACCACGTTCGACACGATGTGCATCACGTGGCTGTAGCGTTCGACGATGAATTCTTCCGTGGGGCGCACGGTGCCGATCTTGGCCACGCGACCCACGTCGTTGCGGCCCAGATCCAGCAGCATCAGATGCTCGGCCAGTTCTTTCTGATCCGCCAGCAGATCGGCCTCAAGCGCGCGGTCTTCTTCCGGCGTGGCACC
>CAXBOF010000405.1:0-3012 GCA_963977205.1 uncultured Phycisphaera sp.
GATTCATCGCGCGGGTACGACGCTCTTTGGCGCGGGCCCGAGCGCTCTTGAGCTGCTCGGACGCGTTGCGGGCGCGGGCGTGCTGTGAGACCGATCTTGCCGGCGGGGGCGTTGGCATCACAGCCTTTGCCACCTCGGCCATCTGGTCCATTTTCCCCGAGCCCTGCTCGTCGACGCGGTATTTGCCTGTCCACCAGCCCGTCACCTGCAAGCGCGGGCGCGAGCCCATGTGGGCCTGGCGTTCTTCCATCGGAGGCGTGGTCGGGATGGGCGCGTGCATCGCAGCCGGGCCGGGAGTCGCCGCACGTGCCGCGGCGACAGACGCCAGAAACGCCTCGTTCTCATCCAGCTCGGGCTGGGCGTGCTCGACGTGACCACCCTTCATGCTCGGCAGCTCTGCGGGCTTGACCGCAAACGGATCGCTCGAAGCCAGCACAAAGTCCAGGTCCGCCAGCATCTCCTTCATGGTGGCGTAGCGCTTGTCGTAGTCGGTCATGCCGCGGCGGATGATCCAGCGGACCGACTCCGGGCAGCGGCGGGTGATCTGGCTCAGCCCGCCGTGGGCGGGGAACGAGTTCTCGACCATCGAGTACAGCACGGCTGCGGCCGCGTAGATATCAAACTTCGCGCCGTCGACCTCGTTCACCTTCACACCACGCAAAGCCATGCGCACCAATTCCGGATCACGGAAGTACTCCGTGCCGTGCGTGGTGAGCGTCATCGCCGATCGCAGAGGCGTGATAAGCCCGAGGTCCACCAAGTGCGCGCCGGTTTCGTCGACGACCACATTGTCGGGCTTGACGTCCTTGTGCCACAGGCCGCCCGAGTGGTAGAGACTGAGCGTGGAAAAAAGATCCCGCCCGTGACCGAGCAGCTTGCGGAGTTGCTTATCGTTCAGGCCGTGAATGCCGCTGTCGGCGTGGGCGCGCTGAGCCACGAGCGTCAGCTGATCGCCCGGGACATACCGCATGACGTAGTAGAAACGCTCATCAGTCAGATCGTGCTCGAGCACGAGACCAAGGCGCTTTGCCGCGTCGAGCGCACGGCTCTCGCGGATGATCTGGGGCAGGCTGCTGCCCTCGTTCAGATGGAAAGCCTTGATCACAACCTGCTGCGCGTCGCTGATGCCCCGGCGTTCGAACGCGGCGAGCTTCAGATCATCGGGCTCGGCGATGTACAGACGTGCGCCGGACCCGCCCCCCGCCAGCGAGCCGACGATGGTGAAACCCTCGAACTGGCTCTTGCGGCCTTTGGGCTTGTCGCGCCCGGGCGCAGCCGCCACGACCTCGGGGAGCCGCTTCTCGAATCCATCGATCACGAGCCCAAGGCCGATTAGCCTGAGCGGGTGCCCGATCGCGACGCGATAGAGGTTCAGGCCCGCGGATTTGATTTCGCCCGAGACCGCACGCCCGTAATGCCCCGTCGCGGACCAGCGTCCAAAGACCACCGACCCGACAGTCAGCAGCATGAAGACGGGTATCACGAGCACCGAGCCCACGAAACGCAGAGCGTCGGCGACGAGGTCCACGAGCGTTTTGCCGATGTGGCCAAGCACCTTGCCGATGAGTTTGAGCACCGGGATCAGGATGAAGACAAAGATGATCGCCGCGGCCACGGCCATCAGGACTACGGCCACTACTGTTCCAATCATCCCCATCTCACCCTCCTATGCCGAGCGTGTCGCAAAGCACTAGATCAGGGTCCGCCGAGTCTGGCCGATTCCTCGTCCCGCCGGCGGAGCTCCTGCTGCTGGTGACAGATCTCGGCGATTGCCTCGTCGAAGAGCCCGTCGTCCGCCTTGCTGGGATTCAGCTCGACCCCGTTTCGTTTGGCTTCCTCCAATTCCTCCTCGGTGAAGCTGTACTTGCCGATCACCTCTCGCATCTCGATCCGCAGCTGCTCGCGGATCTTGGCCAGACGCCTCGAAATCGTCGGCTCGCTCACGCCCACCTGGCAGGCCACGTCCTTGCCCGGCAAGCCGTCGAGCACCCGCATCCGGTAGATCGAGAAATCCACGAAATCCGCCTTTTTCTCGACGTTCCGCAGCGAAGCCTCGACCTTGGCGCGAAAGACCGCCGCCTCGTATTCCTCGTCGACGCCCATCTCGGGGGACGCGGTCATCCAGGCCTCGTCGAAGCTGGCGCCGCGTTTGCCCGAGCCACGCTTGAGGGCCATGCGTTTGTCCATCTCATCGCCCAGAACGTGCTTGGCTATCGCAAGGAGCCAGGTACTGAACCGTGCGCCGCGCGTCGGGTCGTACCGATCTATTGAGCCCGATAACGCCGCCAGCGTCTCTTGCGAGAGGTCACGGACGGTCTCGGCTCCGATCCGCCCCCGGCCCCATTTCGTGAGCTGGGCGCGCAGAACCGGCCCGAAGGTCTCCCAGAGCTCATACCAGGCGGCCTCGTCGTTGCCGCGCAGGCGGGCGATGAACCCGGTGGTCACGTTCGTCAGCATGATCTGTCCCCGCTGCAATCAGGGGGCAGCCCCGCAGAACCTCGGCCTCGTCGCCGGCGTCCTGTCTGCCCTCTGACGGAAGCTTCTTCCGTCCCGGACCCGATTCCTTTCGCGGTTTGCAGGTTCTGGGCCTGTCGATTGTACCGGATTCGCCCTTCTGCGTGGCTCCAAACTCAATTTCGAAAATCTCGGAGGAAGCCGTGAAATCAGGATATCTCGCCGCCCAACAAGCGTCCTGAACCAGAACCATGCCGGGCGAGATGGCAGAGGAAAGCCAGAACCCGGAGGAACACGTCTGAGAAGGAGGCCCCATCATGGCCGGTATCGTTTGCAACGTCGTTCGAGTTGGTGTCATCACGGCTTTGGGGGCCGGTGCGGCATTTGTTGTCGCCGAGGCCGTCAGCCCCGGCAGCGCCCGCGCTGTCGCCCATCAGGCAGGCACGAACATCTCGACCATCATCACCAACAACGTCGATGACCCCATCGCTTTGCGTGAGCAGCTCCGCTCGCTCGAAGCGCAGTACCCCAAGAAGATCGCCACCGTGCGAAGCGACC
>CAXBOF010000406.1:0-3003 GCA_963977205.1 uncultured Phycisphaera sp.
TGAAGCTGGAATCGTTCGTGCCAATGTAGCTGGCAAGCAGCCGCCCAATGCCATCGAATGTTTGTCTTTCAATTGTCCCCGTAGCCTCTTTGATTCGCCACGGCTTGCCCATGTCGTCGTAGCCGTAGAGCGTCGCGTCGAAGTTGGTCCCATCGGTGCCAGCGCCCGAGAACGGGATGTCGAAGTACGCACGACTCTGAGTCATCGTGTGACCGCTCTCGCTATAGAGACTCGTCGACATCCGAGCCAGCGTCCCGACGTCGAGCGCCGTGATCGGGTCGTCCTCCGTCTCGTCGATCCAGCCGGTCAGGGCCGTCGTGATCCCGCTCGACGTGATCGCGATCATGCCGCTGAACTCCGCCTGCCCAGCGTGGTTCGTCACCGTGTACGAAGCCGGGCCGTAGAACGTCGTCCCGCTCACCACGCGCGGGATCGAGATCGACACGACCCGCCGATCTTTCAGCACCGAGTAGTACGACTTGCTCACCATCCCGTGCGAGGCTGTGACGCTGTCCCTACGCCCCTGGGGGTCGTACGTGTATGTCGTCACCCGATGGAACCCATCGCCCGTCTCCGTGATGCCGAAGTCCGTGTTCGGGTCGTCGCCGGACGCAAAGTCAGAACCGTGGTTCGTCTGCGCGTCCCGGATCGACTTGGTCATGACGCCGTCTTCGTACAGCGTGTAGCTGAACACACCGTCCTCGGCTTCCTGGAACGCCACACTCCCGTCGGTACGCCGGTAGACCTTGGCGCTGGTCGCCGAGCCCGACCCGTTGTTGCTGGTCGACACGGTCGGGTTCGTGCGGGTGCTCTCCTTCGAGACCAGCGGCGCCCCAGAGTGCCCAACAGCGCCCTGCGTCGAGTCCTGAGTCGTGGTCGTCACCGTCGACTCGGCCGGGTACCGCTTGTCCGTATCCATCACGGGGCGCGCGACCGAGTACGCCCCCGACCCGAACGACTCGGTCAGGCACGTCGTGTCGTACGTTATATCCCGGTCGAAGTAGTCGTTGCCCGCGCTCGAGTCCGTGCCGTAGCGGTGACGCGTGCCAGTGACAAAGCCCTTATCCACACCAGATGGATCGCGGTTGAACGCCAAGATCAGCCCGACTGTCGTTGAGCTCGTCCACGTCGCGTTCGTATGGTTGTAGGAGCTCGCGTTGGCCGGCGTCCGCTGCTCGGTAACCTGGCCCGACGCGTTCCGCTCGATGTCCGTCACCCAGAAGTTGCTGGCCGTGTCGGGGTCCGCGTCCGAGAGCACAAAGTCCAGCGCCTGCCCCGTCTCGTCCAAGTAGCTGGTCTCATACGCACCGTCCGGGCGATCCGTGATCGCCCTTGCCATCCACGCCTGGTCGTAGCCCGAGTTGTCCGAGTAGCTGCCGTTGCTCTCGTACTCGTAGGTGTACACCCCGTTGCTGGCGCCCGAGCACCCGCACTCGCCGTTGGCCCAGGCCTTATCGATCTGGTGATTGGCGTTGTACTCGTAGTACGCCGAGGCGTACGGCTTCAAGACCGAATCGCTCGCCGTGAAGTGATCGTTGTCGAACGTGCTGTCGGCGTAGTCGAAGTTTCGCACGCCCTCGAAGCCCACGATGTACTGGATCGCGTGGTAGTGTCCTGGGCTCGTGGTATCGTGGAAGTCGTCGTTCCAATAACGGTAATACTTGCTGCGGATAAGATTCACGCCCGAGTCGGTCATCGGCGTCGTGATCGTCACCGTCTTGAGATCGCCCGACCTTCCGTACGTTGTATCACCCGTCGCGTAGTAGGTGTAGTCGACCTCTTCGATCGTCGAGAGCCCTGTCGGGCTCCCCCAAGTGCCGCCCGATTTGGTCTCGGCCTTCACCTCGGTTAATCGCTGCGTGCTGTCGATGGACGTGTAGCTGTACGTGTACCGCCGGTCCGTCGCGTCGTAGGCCGTCGTGATCCGCCCGGATCCGTCGTAGCCACTCGAGATTGCCGTCGACTTCGTCGACGCGTCACCGATGTACGCCTCGTCGCCAGCGGGATCGATCGTCTTCCATAGGCTGCCCTCGGCGGGGCTCGCGTCCCCGTCGAACCCGAAGAAAACAAACTCGTTGCCCGACATGTCCGTGTAGGTGTACGTGTCGGGCTCGCCCCCGGTGGCTTCTTCTTCGTAGACGATCACGCCCGCAGCGCCGTTCACGGCGCGGAAGACGTCCGTCGGACTTGACTCATCCATCACCCTTCGGAACTCGATAAACCGGTCTGCCCCGTAGACGAGATAGACCATGTCTTCTTCTTCTTCGGTCCCGGGATTGGAGTCATCGTCGTGGAAGACGATCTCGGGCTGGCTCATCTGATGCCAGTTGCGGCCCTGGTAGCCGTCGCTGTCGTGGTGGCCCGAATCGTCCTGCACCGCGCTGTACGTCCGCCCGATCACCCACGAGATCCCCTCGGCGGGCAGAGACAGATCGACATCGCCGATCATCGCAGCGCCGGTAGCCAGATCGATCCCGCCTGAATTCACGCGGCCACCGACACTGCCCACCCCGAACGGGTCACCCCGCAGCGCTGCGCCGAACAGACCGCCCGCGAAGCCGCTTCCGTCGATGTGCGCGCCACGCTGGTTCGCAATCGGCGCTACGTCCTGGATCGGCGTCGCGCCGACCTTGTACGTCGTCAGCGAATCGGAGTGGATAGAAAGGATTTCGTCCTGCGCACAAGCGATCCCGCTCAAGCTGACAAGTGCTGCGCCAACCAGTACGACGTGTGCTGCTGCTTGCATGAGTTGTCTCCTGGGCAGCGGGCCGTGATGAGCCCGCCATCAACCAGTCTCTGCGCCGGCGCGTTAGCGTCAATCTCAAATAGCCCAAATTTATATATTTCATTGTTTCTGCGTCGACTGCAATTCTGTATCATAATCAGTCGCTGACTGAAGCATCGGTGTCAAACACTTCACCCGAATGGGTGAGTAAGGAGCGGGTCATGAGCACGAGACGGGGGCACATACTGGTTACAGCAGCACTCATCAGCGCCACGGGC
>CAXBOF010000407.1:0-2998 GCA_963977205.1 uncultured Phycisphaera sp.
CCGTCGAGGGCCGCATCGTCGGCAAGCTCAAGATCGACCCCTACCTCGTCGGCAACTGGCTCATCGGGCTCTACCTGATCGGCGACGCGACCGTCGATGTCTCGGGCACACGCTCGGCCGAAGAGGTCTACGGCAACACGCCCTCGCAGCTCCTGCCCGGGCAGTAACGCACAGAGGGCGCCACGGCTTGTCCGTCCTCGCCAAGCCGTGCATCGATCACTTATAAAAATCAAGCTCACTCGCGCCGCCACCCGTGAAGCTCTTGACGAACACCGGCGCCGCTTTGAACGAGATCACCCCGCCGGCAACCGCTATCAGCGCAATCCGCACAGCCAATCTCGCTTTCCAGTTGAGCTTGCCTTTGAGTTCTGGCAGCACGAGCAAGAACGGCATCGCCCCCAGCACGCCCGCGTGCCACAGCGGCATCTCGCTGTAGAAATGCCCGACGACTAGCACGCCGCTGAGCCAGAGCACAAACAGCGTGCCCACGGGCGAGCCGAGCGAGCGCCCCCTGAGCAGCAGCCCGACGACGGCCATGCCCGCGAGCGCCATCCCAACGCCGAGCGCAATCTGCCACTGTGCGCTGGCGCCCGAATCAAAGATCGCCGGGAGCGCGAACATCGGCACCGCCGCCATTGAGAAACCCGCTGGTGCCGCGTTCGTCTTGCGCTGCAGCAGATCCATCGCGCCAAACGCCAGCACAAGCCAGAGCCCGAATCCTGCGGTCCACGCGATCGTCTCAAGCCCCGCGTCCCACTGATGCCGACGCGCCGAAGCAAGCTGAAGCCAGAGCACCAGCCCGACCAGCACCAGCCGACCCGCCCAGCGGATCATCGGTTGCTTCGTCGCCCGCAGCGACAAGGACTCGGCACCGACGAGCATAAGTCCGAGCAACGCCAGCAGGGTCTGCATGTGCGACGCCGAGATCGCGCGCAAACCCCACTGCGCGGGCAAACCAACGATCGCCCAAAGCACGAGCACATACGCAATCCCGAACCCGAGTGCTGGGCCCAGACGTTCGAGCCGCCGGGCCTTCGTTGAGTGCTCGTCACGCCTCGTCATGTACGACGAAACCCAGAACCCGACAAACGCGCCCAGCGCACCGATCGCGCCCGGCGCCGCGATGCCCAGAAGGCCGTCGCGGAGCTGTTCCTGTGTCACGGCTGATCCCCTTGCGCGAGTGTGTTCGCAGTCTTGGTCGGTCTGATTACTGCTGCATGCCGGTGATCGCCACGGTGATCGTGGTTTTGTCGCCGAGCGCACCGTTCTCGATGCCGTAGTTCACGCCGTAGTCCGAGCGATTGATCTCGATGACCGCTTCCCAGCCCGAACGGTGCCCGCCGCGCGGGTCGGCCCGGTCACCGATCCACTCGAGCACGGTCGTCTCCTCGCGCGTCACGCCGTGGAAGGACAGATCGCCCGTCACCTTGACCTTGTTCTCGCCGGCCGACTCGAAACCCGTGCCGACAAATCGGATCTCTGGGAATTCTTTGACGCTGAAGAAGTCCGCTCCGCGCAGGTGCTTGTCGCGCCCGTCGTTGTTCGAGTCGACGCTCTCTGCCTTGACAGCGATATCGAGCGAGCTGCTACTCGGGTTCTCCAGATCGATCGCGTACTCGCCAGCGACCTGCTCGAACGAGCCGTAGAAATTCGTCACGCCCATGTACCCGATCTTGAACACGACCGACGAGTGCGTGTCATCCACGGCGTACGCATCGGCCCGGCTGACCTCGAACACGGCCAGATCCGCAGCGTTCGGGTTCGAGCTGAACCCGATCATCCCGCCGCCAAGAGCCGCCGAACCTACCGCTGCCAGAACCAGAGACTTCGTCTTCATTGGAAACTCCTGAGTGGATAAGTCGGAAGCCCGGCCTCCGACGTAGGACCTGATCCTACAGCCAACACCGCTCGGTCGGCAGCTATTCACTGTTTGAACAACAATACCAACCGGGCTTCCGGACCGCCAGTCCGCCTCCGACTATCACAACTCAGAGCAGTCTCAGTCCTCGATATTCTCGGGCTCAACAAACGCGACTTCTCGCGTCGGCTGGGTGATCACGCCCGGCATCGCCGCCTCGAGATCGGCCACGAAGTCGAGCCCGTCGGCCTGCCAGGTATCCAGCAGATCGGCAAGCGCGATGCTCGCCTTCTCATCGAGCGTCAACTCTGCCAGTTCGCCCTCATCGACCGCCAGCGCCCGCCTGGCCGACCACTCGGCCCGCGACGTGTCGTCCATCTCGGCCGAGGCCAGCGCAAAGCCGAGCTTGGCGACCGCATCATCGGGCGACTTCGAGGCCGCCATGGCAAAGAAGCCCTGCGCCCGCTTGGCCTCGCCCTCTTCGAGCAGCTCCCAAGCCTGCGCCAGACGGTCCGTGACCTCGACTGTGTCTTTCACCTCGGCTGTGCGGTTGACAGGACGGTCGTGCGTCGAGGCGACCGTCACCGCCGCCGGCAAGGGCTCGCCGAGATCCACTTCACACCACCCGCGGTCATGTCCGCGGCGATATTCACGGTTGTGCCAGCGATGCCGGTCATATCCGCGGTGGTACCGCCTCGGCGTGTAATGCCGGTACGAGTGCCACGAAGGGGCGTACCAGCCCGTGTAGCCGCCCCACGAGGAGCCGCAGTCGTTGTAGCGGTACGCGGGCCGGTAATGGCCCCAGGAACTGCCGATCGATATCCCGGTCGAAAACCCGATCCCCGAACCGCAGAACCCAAGCGATGAGCCGAGGCCCACGTGGAATCGGATATCCGCACTGGCGCTCCCGGCCGAGGCGGCAAGAGCGATGACCGCGATCGAAGCAAGCTTGTTCATGACAGATCCTCCTTGAAGGTGCCTATCTGTTCGTAAGTATAGACTAACTTACATCGGCGTGCAAGGACAATGTTCTGTACGCATCTGGTCTGATAAGTTTGCAGATCGTGTTATTTTCTGGTAGGCTGGGCCAAGTTGATCGGGTGCCACTCGGTGCCAGTCAATTCTCGAAGGGAGGCCACT
>CAXBOF010000408.1:0-2996 GCA_963977205.1 uncultured Phycisphaera sp.
GCCGAGGTTGTTGTAGACCTCAGGGCTCGGAAACACCGCAGCGACCGACTGGAAACAGCGTTGCGCAAGTGCGTGTCTATCGAGTGCAAGCAGTGCAAGCCCGGCCTCGTAGCGTTCGATCTGTACAGAGAGGTCGGTGCGTGCCGACTCGTAGATCTCAATTCGTTCCGTGAGCGAGGGGTAAGAATGCGTCTCCTCTTCGGGAATCGCGTAAGCGTCGTAGATAGTCCTGAGTACTCGCTCGCTAAGATATCCTGTATGATAACCGCCGAGATAGGCAATGAGCAGACCAAAGAAGTCTGCCGCTGCTTCTTTGCGGGCTCCAGGGCTTAGCTCCCCTTCGGCGGCTCTGCCTTGCTCAGCACGGGAATACCGGAGTTCCGAGCCGTGAGCGAGGGCCATATGCGCAAGCTCGTGGGCCAGAATGAGCGCGACTGCTCGCTCGCGTTCGTCCGACGACCATTCGTCAAAGAGACGAATCGCCTCCGCTGAGAGACGAACTGTGGTCGTAGCTGGATCGTACGACGCGGCGTGTCCGGGTCGGCTCGACTCTTCCCGCTGGAGATCTAGCACGACGATTCCACGACGGACGGGGGTGGCGCGCCTCAGATCGTGAAACAGAGGCTGAACCCATGCGTTCTCTTCGTGCAGCGTCGACGATCGGCCGGAACAGAGAGTGGCGGTTATCGCAATAACTGCCATCGCAGAAGCAGTGAGAAATAATGCGTGAGTTCCGAGTTTCATCGGCGTACCTCTGCTGTATCGCACGAATCAATTTGGTTCGAATGGCTCTGAGATCAGGCGGATGTACTCAAGATCGTCTTCCGTATCGATCGCGACCTCGGTGATCCCCGGGTCGAGATACTTGGGCCTCAGCCGACTGAATCCGATCGCTAGCGTAGTCCCGCTGGGGATACTCAACTCGACTTCCGTCTCACTCTTGACATTTATCGTGACGTCGACTCCGAGCACGCCTTCGATGGCACCTTCAAGACCAGCGTCGAACTTTGTGGAATCTTCGACGGTGAGTTTGTATAACATGCCTTCGGTACGTACGACAGCTGCGAGTAAGACATAATCACGATTGCCGTTCTGAATCAGAGTCAATATACGTGCATACTCCGCCGGCAGTTCTCCGGCGTCGCGGGCGAGCTTTAGATCGCCGAGATCGATCCGATACACCCGAGTGTCGCCAAAGTCGAGCGCGACGTCGCGGACGGTGCCAGTCTCGAACTCGGCCTTGAGCTTGCCGACTTCACCGAGCAGTTGCTCGCCAACGTTTGCCTTGACCAGAATGTTCGCGTCGACTTCCTTCTTCATTGTTGTGAACTCGATCACCGAACCATTCGGATTGCGAGGTGTAAGCTGTTCGGGTGCTCGTTCGATTGATGTCCGCCCCCGTCCATCAAACGCCCAGATGTCGTAAGGGGATATGTCCTCCTCCGGCGGATACCACATGGTAAATCCGCCTTTCTTGAGTTCGCTCTCGACCCGTTGAAGTGTGTTGCATCCTGTCAACATGCATGTGACAGCAACAGCCATGACACTTGCAGCTACTTTGATTCTCATCATGATGTACCTCGCAGTTCTTCTTCGTTCCAGCCTTACGCGTCCAGTTTCGTGCGTGTGGAGTCAATATAGTACTAGCCAGCGGGCGGGAGTGCTAAGAATTTACGGCCCACCGAGTTAGATGCCGATGGTGCAGTTCATCGAGATGTTCGATTGTTCCCACTCGAGCACAGCGGAGATGGTGGGATCTGCAGCCGCTAGGTCTCAAGGGCATCAGGTCCGCAAACCGGTGATTATGTGAAGTGGTGATGCCACAGATTTGTGTCGACAGCGGGGAGCGAGAGTTCCGAACCCCTTGAGTCTTCGGCATGGGTCTGGGAAGAGGCGGTTATGTTGTGGTGGGGGGCACAGAATTGTGTCACTCGAGTATTTGGATACTGCGACATCGACACCGGTCGAAGCCGAGTTATGTGCTCTTGCAGCCGAAACCGTAGCTTACAGATAAGAAGGGAGCTGTCGAGCCCAGCATCAAGATGTACAGGCGTTGTGTGCGGGGAGATCCGCGGCTGGCCTACCCGGTCATTCGGGTTTCAGAACATCGCCTAGATGCCGCCTAGGACAGCGCATAAACTTCTGGCCCAGCTAGGTGGAGGTGCTTGGAGTGAATACGGGCTGCGAAGAGCGGCGACATGTGATTCAATGCCGTAGTGAACGGCAGGGCGTGATGCTTTGCTGTTCTTCTTGCTACACATTTCGCTCGTCCGCTACTATTCAGTGACTTATCCACGCTGAATCGCTCTTCCCCCTGCGCTAAATCGCCCCCCAGAAACCGAGAGTTCTTTACCGAGATACTTCTTCCGGTTGTTGGTCGTCCAAGTTGTCATCAACCCTCGCTCCGCCCGCACTCTTGGGCGGTCATAATGAAAATGCGAGTACACTTGCCATCCAATAGCTCTGGGAGAAGTCGCAGGCCATGCCGACCATTGAGAACTACGTCGAAGCGGTTCGCAACTACTACTCCAGCGAGCGCCCGTTTGGAGCTGTCGGCGTCCCCGAGCTCGAGTTCTACCAAAGGTTGTTGGACGCGTCCACATCCGGAGAGCGCTCGATTGTGCTTGGGCCACCCGGCAGCGGCAAGACGACCATGCTCGACCATCTCACACTCAGCTTTGCGCTCACGGGGGCAGCAATACCGGTGTTCATTCCGGTCAGGCAATACTCGACGACGTTGACGGTTCTCATCGACCGGGCGATCCAGAGGTTCACCCCAACCCTGGACTGGGATGGCATGCATCTCTTGGCTCAGCAGGGCCCGAGGCTCGTGTTTCTCATCGATGCGTGGGACGAAGCCCCTCCCTTCTTTGAGCAGCGTATTACGGATGAACTTCACGCGCTCCTCGACTCCCACCCAGAATCGAGTGTCGTGATCACATCACGGCGCGAGCTCCGGACCGATGTATCGGCCGGCTGGGCGAGGTACATCATCG
>CAXBOF010000409.1:0-2988 GCA_963977205.1 uncultured Phycisphaera sp.
GCCTTGCTTCGCGTTCGACGAGGTCCTGCTCGCGGAAGGGCGAAGCGCCACCGCCGCCGCCGCCCGCGCCGCCGCCACCACCGAAGTCGCGGTCGCCTCTGCGTCCGGTCTGGCCGCCGCGTCTGCGGTTGCCGCCGCCTCGACGTGACGGGCCGGCGTCTTGTCCGGGTGCGGGCGGGCCGTAGCCGCCGCCACCGCCGCCACCACCACCACCGGGGCCGCCGTAGCCGCCACCGCCGCTGGGGCGTCGTCTTGGTGTATCGATGACTTCGGGTGCTTCGACGCGGACGACCTTGGGGCCGGAGAGTTTGACCTTTGTTTTCTCTGACAGCATCGGGCCCGCGGGTGTGACGCTCTGCGGCCTGGTGGGCACGTTCATCGGCGCGGGTTTGGCAGGAGCCGGCGTTGGCGTGGCCTTGGGCTTCTCGGGCGCCTTCGGAGTCTCGGGTGTTGTTTCAGCGGCTGCGGCGCTGCCTGTTTCTGGCTCCTCGGCTGCTGGCGCGACGGGCTCTTCGGGCTGATTCTCAGGCTCGGATTCCGGCGCGGGAGCGGATTCTGCGGGCTTTGGAGCGGCCGGGGTTGCCGTGATCTTGGCGGGAGGCGGCGGGGGAGCGGTGCGGCTGACCGGTTCCTCTTCAGCAACGGCGACGTTGCCCGAATCGGCTGAGTCGGTCTCGCCTGTGTCATTGCCTTCAGCGGACTTGGGCTTGGTGGCCTTGGCGCGCTTGGGGGCCACGCGCACCTTCTCCATGTCCACCTTCTCGGTGGTTTCCACGGCCGAGCTGCTGCTCTCTTGGGAGCTGAACCATTCGCGGATGGTCGCCTCCAGGCCGACCGAGATGGTCGACATGTGGTTCTTGACCAACTTCTCCGGGATGCCCTCGGCGTGGCACTTGGCCACGATCGATTTCGAGGCGATTCCCATTTCTTTTGCGATTTCAAATACCCGCTTGGCCAATGCGTGCTCCAGCTCGAATCAAATCAGACTTCGGCGCCCGTGCGCCACAACTGCGATGCTCTACTGATCAGGATTCCTTGGTGTCGGAATCCGGAGGTGTGTCTTCACCCAGGATGAACGCGGCGGCCTCGTCGGCCCCGGCGTCGTCTTCGGTCTCGTTCTCGGCGTCGCCGCCCACAAGCCCATCGAGAATCGAAGCGCCCGCTGCTTGCTCCTCTTCACGACGCTTGGCGGCTTCTTCCTTGTCCTTGAGCTGCTGCTCGGCGACGATCTTGGCGCGCTCGGCGGAGGCCACAACGACCTGCTGGGCCTGCTCTTCCTCGATCTCGAGCTCGTTGATCAGCACCTCGATGCCGACCTCTTCGATATCGAACACGCTGACCATGCCCAGAGCCGCCAGGCGGTCGAGCATCGTCTCCTGCATGCCCTCGACAGAGAGCAGCGTCTCGGCGAGCACCTCGAGGCCCTTGTTGAATTCTTCGGGCGTGAGGATGTCGATGTCCCAGCCCGTCAGACGGGCAGCAAGGCGGACGTTCTGACCGCGCTTGCCGATGGCAAGGCTCAACTGATCGTCGCGGACGACCACGGTGGCGCGGCCAAGCTCGAAGCACAGGTTCACTTCCTGGATCTCGGCGGGCTTCAGGGCGTTCTGGATGAGGATCTGGCTCGACTCGTTCCAGCGGACGATGTCGATCTTTTCGCCGTTGAGTTCGTCCACGATGTTCTTGATGCGCGAGCCGCGTACACCAACGCAGGCGCCGACAGCATCGACGCGTGAGTCGATTGAGGCGACGGCGATCTTGGTGCGGTAGCCGGCTTCTCGCGCCAGAACCTTGAGTTCGATGATCCGCTCGGCGACCTCGGGGACTTCGACCTCGAAGAGGCCCTTGATGAAGTCCGGGTGCGCCCGGCTGATGACGATCTTGACCTGCGAACCCTGCTCGCGGACATCGAGGATGAGGCAGCGGACGCGTTCGCCCGCGTTGAACTGCTCGCCTGGGATCTGCTCGGAGCGGGGCATGAACGCCTCGGCCCGGTCGATGGTGGCGACCAGAGCGCCGCCCTCGTAGCGCTGGGCGGTGCCGGTGACGATCTCACCGATGCGTCCGGAGAACTCATCGAGTATGGAGTTCCGCTCGTCGTCGCGGAATTTTTGGATCATGACCTGTTTGAAGGTCTGGGCGCTGATGCGGCCAAGCTCTGCCGGGGGGATCTCTAGCGGTTCGCCCATGCGTGTGAGGTTGAACTGTCCGGTGAGTTGGTCGAACTCGCAGGCGAACTCGTCGGTGTCGATGGTGCCGTAGTATTTGCGAACAGCCGACAGCATGGCCTGCTCGAGATCGTTGATCAGCAGCGAGCGGTCGATGTTGCGATCGCGAGCGATCGAGTCCAGGATTCTCATGATTTCTTGCGGGTTCACTCTCGAAACTCCGGTTTGTTTGGGCGGCCTACTACCGCCCGAAATTGTCAGGTTGTCGCCGAGGGTCGGACCCGGCATGGAACGCAACAAGGCCACGAACGTCACAAACACGCTCGTGGCCTCCCGGAGCCACACCCTTCCCATTGATGGGCAGGGGGTCATCAGCATGGCTTTCGTATCAGCGCATGCACCGCTCCGGGGGCAGATCCCATCTGGCCAACGGTGAGGCCGGGTGGGGAAGAATCACAAGCACGTGGCTCCGAGCCACCTGCATACACCAAACATTAGACCGGCGCGATGCCCCGGGCTAGGCAGGCAGGGGGGGCAATCTGCGGGCTATGCCCGTCAGGCCCCGAGTGATCTGTGGATACAGCGGGTCAGTTTCGCCCGGTTTGGGGATCGGGTTTGCGGGCTGTGGGTCTTTGTCCGGGTCGGACCGCGTCCATGACCTGGAGGGCCCTCTTGCCTTTGATCTTGCCCATGCTGGCCCAGAACTTCTTCTCGCCCTCGACCTCGATCATCACGGGCTGGATCGCGGGCTTCTCGGTCAGGATGAGATCGCCCGGCTGGAGATTGATCAGCTCCTGCACGGTCATGGTGGTCTGAGCCA
>CAXBOF010000410.1:0-2968 GCA_963977205.1 uncultured Phycisphaera sp.
TACGGCGACCCGCTCTCGCCGCTCTTTGAAGTGCCCGTCGAACTCCGCGACGCGACATACGCCATCGTTGCCGCCGGCCCGAACCAACTCTTCGGCGATGATGAGGAGTATGACCTCCTCACAGGCAGTATCCCCGGACCCGAGGCCGAGGCCATGAAACGCAAGTACGCCGAGTACCTCGGGCTGTCGATCAATCGATTCAACGACTCTTCCTACGCCCGGGAAGCCGTGGAGACGGCCCGCGAAGACAACATCATCGAGGTGGGTTCATGAGGCGCACCGGCTACACACTGATCGAACTGCTCGTGGTCATCGTGATTGGAGCGCTGCTCGTCGGGATCGCGATCCCCGCGTTCCAGGCGATCCTGACCTCCTCGCGAGAGAGCCTGTCGCAGAACCTGCTCCAGCAGGCGATCTACTCGGCGCGCGATGCGGCCGCTGCCAATGTTGGTGGCGGGGATGCCGCGGCCGTCTTCTTCTTCGATCCGGATCGCGGCGTGACCGTGGGTATCTATGAGAAGGTCGGTTCGCTCGGCGACGACTCCGACAACGATTCGGGCTCGGCCCAGCGTGATGTCTTTGTCCCGATCACCTCGATGGAGCCCGTGCAGCTGCCGGGCGATTACTCGGTCCGCGGCTTCGTGCTGGGCACTCAGCTCCGCGACGAGGACTGGTACGAAGAACTCGTCGACTACAGTCCCGGCTCGGGTCTCCAGACCGGCGGCAACAACGGAAACGACCGCGGCCCGGGCGCGTGGATCTTCCCCGAGACCGCCTTCTACGACAAGCTCGAACAGGACGACGGCGCCAACCGCCAGACCTTCATGATCCGCTTCACCGCGGGCACGGGCACACTCAGCCGGGACAACACCTCGGCCCTCATTCTCGATCCGCGGCCGAGCAACGAAAACCGAAACACGCCCGCTGCGATTCAACCGATAAACCAGGCCGATGATCTTGAAACGTGGGCGACTCGTGTACTGATCTCTACTGCACTCGATCGCGATCAAAAAAATGGACTCATCGGCAACGAATCTTCTGACACCGTCCTGGCCCGCCCGGTGACGGACATTTCGCTCTACCGCGAGCGTCGTCTCGGGCAGATGCTCCAGGTGCGCAGCTTGAACCGCGACACCAACAGCATCTATCTGAAGGGCGACAATCCCGAAGTCGATACGTCTCTCTTCCGGGATTCGCAGCTTGCGGGTGATCGGTTGGCTCTGGAAACGCGTATTACACAATGGATGGAAGGCCGGCTCGCGCTCGAAAGCGGAAGCGATCAAAGCGCGGGCTCGGCGCTCGAGGCCGACTCGGCGGTGTACACCGTCGGTTCTTACTTCGGCGAATTGGTGGAGGTTGTCCGATGAAACGCGCGTTCACACTTCTTGAGATCCTGATCTCCGTGGTCGTGCTCGCGATCGGACTCGTCGGTGTCGTGGCGATCTTCCCGGCCGTCATCGACCTCCAGCGCCGGGCGCAGGACACCGTCATCGGTCAGAACGCCGCCTCCTCGGCCGAGGCCCAACTCGTCGGCACGTTCGTCAAGAACCCGTCGCTCAACTGGCTCGATTGGTCGGACTGGTCTGATGTGTTCAACGAGAGCGACCTGTCGCTGATCCCTCGCTTTCCGGTCTTTGACACACTCAAACGGGATGTCACCATCTCGGTCCGTGACAGCCGCATCCCCGTTGGCGCTTCGGATTACGTGTACAACTTCCTCTGGGAAGCCAACTGGGATTGGGAACGGCCCGAGAACGAAGATGCGTTCGATGTGCTGACCGATACCGGCGACCTGGTTATCGGGGGCGGGCGTGGCCGAGTTCCGATGCAAGACGGCTCGACCGCAGTCATCACGCTCCCCACGCTCACACTCGCCCTCGGCGATCGCCTCATGCCCGACGCGGCCTCGGGCGCCGATCCCCGGTACGTCTACGACATGGTCGTCCGCCGTGTCGACGCCGGCATCGGCTTCGTGCCCCGGGGTGACTCGGGTAATCGCACCTACGAGAAGCGAGTCCCCGCGGCCCGTCTGGACGAGCTGCCGCTGCAGATCGCCGTCTTCGTCCGCCGTATCGACCGCAACATCCGCGTGCCCGTTGGCGTCTCGATCCGCGAGGCGATCACGGGTGTGAACGACGATCCCGATGACACCGGCTCGATCGCGTCGGGAAACCGTCGGCTGCCGCTGGCGGTGACACCCGGCGATGCTTGCAGGCTTGTTCAGAACGGCAAGCCGGGCGATCACTCGTATTCGGCCCCGGTCGCGGCATTGCTCCGCGATACCACGATCCTCCGGAGTGATGACAACAACGAAAATGTCTGGGATCTCTTCGACCCCGCCTCGCTGCGCCACGTTGGCAACGGCACGAATGCGAATTCGGCCGCCGAGCGGCTGACGCAGGTCGGACAGCTCTTTGTCGACAACACCGGCGTGGTGCGCAAGGTCACCGCGATCGTTCAGAAGGAAATCGACGGTGCCAGTCGTAACGTGCTCGCTGTCACCCCGGCGTTCTCGACAGACTCAACCGACGTGTATCGCCAGATCGTCTTCACGCCCCAGGTTCCCGTCGACATCCGGGTGCTGACCACGCGATAAGGAATGCCCATGACCCCGCCTACAGCACAACTCAGAAAGTCGCGGCGAGGCTTCACGCTGATGGAGGCCCTCGTGGCTGTCATCGGCGTCTCGATCCTGGCGGTCGGGCTGGCGACTATTTTCTCGGCGATCTCCAAGACCGTCACCACGGGGCGGCGCGTCAGCGCGATCAACAACTACGCCGCCGTCGTCGAGCGTGTGCTCCGCGACGACTTTGCCAAGATGAGCCGCGAGGGCTTCCTCGTGATCCGCAACGAGTACGCCCTGAATCCCTCGGGCGTGCCGCTCTCGCCCGATGCGCTTGATACGCGCCGCGTCCGCCGCGTGGATGAGATCATGTTCTTCGCAAGGGGCCAGTTCGAGTCGGCGCGC
>CAXBOF010000411.1:0-2963 GCA_963977205.1 uncultured Phycisphaera sp.
GAGCCGATCTCGACGAGCGAGACGGACACCTCGGCTACGGGCTCTGGTTCGTGGTTGTGATAGTACTTCTCGGCTCGGCTGGTGGGGCGTACTTCGTGCAAGGCACGGTGTTCAAACGCGTGCTCGTGCTGGTGGCCTGTCTTTCAGCCGTCGGCGCATTCGTCGAGAGGCCCTGGGCAGATCAGCCGATCTCGCAGGAGCTTCTCGCCGAGATCGAGGCTGAATCCGAAGAGCAGCGGCTGGTGTTGACCTCCAAATTCATTGAACTGACAGACCGTGTCGCCGAGATCGAGGCCGAGGATGCGCGGTATCGCGTCGAGATCATCGATCCGCTCACCGGCAAGTTTGCAGCTCTCTCGCAGAGCCAGACCAACGAGCCCATGAAGGTCTCGCAGATCATTCGCGTCGTGCAGCCCAACGAGATCGGTTTCTTGGGCAAAGTCAGGATCTACCTGTCGCGATGGTGGGAGTTCCTCTCGGACGATCCACGCGAGGCGAACACCGAGGGCGGCGTCTTCCCCGTCATCATCGGAACGCTCCTCGTCACGCTCCTGCTGACCGTAGCGGTAGTGCCGCTGGGCGTGATGGCGGCCCTGTACATGCGGGAGTACGCCAAGCAGGGCATCATGATCAGCATCCTGCGCGTGGCCATCAACAACCTCGCAGGCGTGCCCAGCATTGTCTATGGCGTGTTCGGGCTCGGGTTCTTCTGCTACGGCATCGGTGGAGTGATCGACGGCGGCCCGGATCCCTCGATTGTTCTACGAGCCGGGCAATGGTGGATCCTGCTGCTCATCGCATCGGCAATGGCTTTCGTCGCCATGTCCATGTCGTCCGGCGGGCCTCGCAACAAGCGGGGGCTTTGGGGTGGGCTGGCTTGGGGCGGGGTGGCGCTGCTCGCTGTCATCGCGGTCTTCACCACTCCCTATTTCGACGGTTTCTTCCAAGCCAAACTCCTCGATGGCTCGCCGACTTTCGGCACCTCGGGTCTGCTCTGGGCCTCGCTCACTCTCGCTCTGCTCACGCTCCCCGTCGTGATTGTCTCGGCTGAGGAAGCCATCGCTGCGGTGCCCGCCTCGCTCCGTGAGGGCTCATACGGGTGCGGGGCGTCCAAATGGCAGACCATCCAGCGAGTGGTGCTCCCCGGAGCGATGCCCGGCATTCTGACCGGTGCAATCCTGGCGATGGCCCGCGGTGCGGGCGAAGTCGCCCCGCTGATGATCGTGGGCGCAGTGAAACTGGCTCCGCAGCTGCCCTTCGAGCCACGATTCCCGTTCATATTCGCCGATCGCAGTTTCATGCACCTCGGGTTCCACATCTACGATCTTGGGTTCAAGAGCCCGGATTCGGAGGCTGCGCGGGGCTACGTTTGGACAACGACGCTCCTGCTTGTCACACTGGTGGTGATGATGAACCTCACCGCGATCCGGATCCGGACAAAGCTCAAAGCCAGATTCCAGTCGGGGCAGTTCTAGTGACCACCATGACAATGAAGCCTTCCAGAAACGCAGAGCAGACCGTCGCGCACGCGGTTGAGACCGGTGGCGCCTTTGAGGCTGCACGCCACGACGAACTCACCGAGATCGAATCGGTGCTCGATATCTCCAAGTTCTCGCTCTGGTACGGCGACAACCGCGCCCTCTACGACATCGCCATGGGAATCCCCCGGGGCAAAGTCACCGCGCTCATCGGACCATCGGGCTGCGGTAAATCGACGCTGCTGCGATCGGTTAATCGGCTCAACGACCTCGTCGCTTCCGTGCGGACCTCGGGCGAGATGCTGCTCAATACCCGATCAATCTACGACCCGGGGGTGGATGTCATTTCGCTGCGCAAGCGCGTGGGGATGGTCTTTCAGAAGTCCAACCCGTTCCCGATGTCGATCTTCGAGAACGTGGTGTACCCGCTCCGCATCGCCGGCGAGCGCAAAAAGTCCGTCCTGAAAGAGACCTGTGAGCGGGCGCTCCAGGCTGCTGCGATCTGGGACGAGGTCAAGGACCGTCTCAACGACTCGGCACTGGGACTCTCTGGCGGGCAGCAGCAGCGGCTGTGCATCGCGCGGGCCGTGGCAGTTGAGCCGGAGGTCCTCTTGATGGACGAGCCCTGTTCGGCGCTGGATCCGATCGCGACAGCCCGGATCGAGGAGCTGATCCATGATATTTCCAGTCGTTATACGGTCCTGATCGTGACCCACAACATGCAGCAGGCCTCACGCGTGAGCGACTACACAGCGTTCATGTATCTGGGCCGACTCGTCGAATACGGCACAACCAAGCAGATTTTCCAGAACCCGCACCTGACCGAGACAGAGCAGTATGTGACAGGCCGATTCGGCTAACATCAGGGTCATATGTGGCTCAGGTCCGAATTTAGGGCTTCTGTGTGGATCAAAGCGGGCAAAAGGCCGACCATCATGCATATCATCTCTGAAGTGCCACCCAAGGCCGGCGCTAGGCTGGGCTCGGCAGACGTTTACAGCGCTTGATGATGAGATTGTCATGAGCACCGGGCCCCAGGCTCAACGTCCGAGTGTCAACGGCTGGAACGCCGAGTACCTCGACTCTCAGTACCAGTCTTACCTCAAAGACCCGATGTCGGTCCCGGCGGATATCCGGGCCTTCCTCCAGGGGTACGAGCTCGCACAGAGTTCATCCCCGGCCGCTGGCATCAGCTCCGGCGGGGGCGAAAGTCTTTCTCCCGATCTTGAGAAGATCCTCGTCGCCTATCGCGGCCGGGGCCATCTCGGAGCCCAGCTCGACCCGCACGGTCGGCCTCGGCCCCGCCCGGATGCCCTGAGCCTCGATTGGTTTGGGCTGACCGAATCAGATCTCGATCGAGAGGTTGATGCTCGCGTTATCGGTCAAGAGGGCACGATCACGATCCGCGAGATCATCGACCGCATGGAGATGCTCTACCTGGGCACCGTTGGCGTCGAGGTTCTGCACGTCGAAGACTACGAAGAA
>CAXBOF010000412.1:0-2948 GCA_963977205.1 uncultured Phycisphaera sp.
CCATCTCCGACCTGGCGCTCTTGAAGCCCCTGCCCGATTCGGTCGCAAGCGATCTCGAAGCCCTCGTCGGCTGCATCGCCGGCGCGCAGCTCGTCGACGACATCCGCGCCTCCGTCCAGCAGGCGGGCCTGACCGACCTCAAGATGACCGCCAAGCCCCAGTACATCGAGGCCATGACCAACTGGCAGGACCCGCTCTACCAGAAAATCGCCGAGGCCCTGCCCGAGGGCGCATCCATGAGCGACTACGTCGTGAGCCTCGACATCGAAGCCCGCAAGCCCTGACTCTCCTCCCCCGTCGCCGACGGAGAAGGTGTCTGCGAACCAGACGGAGGGGGTCAGATTTCCTCCCTCTCCCCTCGGGGGAGAGGGTGCCGAGCGCAGCGAGGCGGGTGAGGGTGTTTGAAAGTTCTGCCCAGTGGAGTCAGCGTTCCACCTCCCATAAGCCCTCTGTCACTCGGCCCGCATCAACGCAAGCCCTTCCTCGCCCTCGATCGTCAGCACCACCGACCCACCCGTGTGCACGACCGCGTCGGCAGTGTCCAATACGAGCATGATCTCCCGCTCGAGCGCCATCAATTCGGGCGGACCCGCCATCTTCGTCGAGACCATCGGCCCCGCCTCCCACACGCCCTGCGCAAGCTTATCTGCGTCCACCCGCCCGCTCACGCGATTGACGCCCGTAAAGCCCGCGATCGAGCCGTCGTCGTTGATCATCAGCGTCGGCTCACGCGCACCCTCGGGCAGCGCCTTGGCGACCTCCTCACCCCGCACGCTCACAATCCGCCACGCGCCCGTCATCACATCAATCCCCGTCCGCTCAGCGGGCAACTTGCACACCGTGCCCGTGCACGCCGGCATCGATGCCGCCGCAATTGCCAGAGTCACAACAACCACACATCGACTCAGCATCGCACCGCTCCTCATCCCCGCACCGCCGCCTCAAGGGCCGCGATGTCGATCTTCGTCATCGCAAACATCGCCTCGGCCGCCTTCTTTGCAACGCCGGCGTCCTCGTGCGACATGAGCTCCATGAGGCGTCTCGGCGTGACCTGCCAGTGCAGCCCGAACCGGTCCTTCACCCAGCCGCATGGCAGCGCCTCGCCCCCGCCCGCCGCCAGCCCGTCGTAGTACCGATCGATCTCGTCCTGCGTGTTCGCCTCGATCATGAGGCTGACACTCATATTGAACGGCTGCCCGGGCCCGCCATTCATCGCGTGCAGCCTCTGCCCGTTCAGCTCGAACGTGATCGACAGCACACTCCCCGGCTCATTCGGCCCGGCTTCGCCCTGGCGCATCTCACTGACCACGCGCGAATCCGGGAAGATCGAGGTGTACAGCTCGACGGCCTCCTCGGCGTTGCCGTCGTACCAGAGAAACGGGGTGATGGATTGCATGAATGGGCCTCCAGTTGAGGCCATCAGTCTACAACTTCTCGCCATCTGGGTGCCACGGGTTGTCCCGAAGGGCAACCCGTGTTTCGCGCAAAAGAGCACGGCTTGCAAGACAAGCCGTGATACCCCGGAATCATTGTGAACTCACGCTGTAGCTTGTGTTAGCGGTCCAGCTCCGCCGCCACCACATTAATCGACCCGAGCGCCGCCACGACATCCGCAAGCATGTGACCCTCGATCATCTTGCTCATGGTCGAGTAGTTCATAAACGTCGGCGGGCGGACCTTCACACGCCAGGGGCGCGGCCCACCATCCGAAACAATGTAGAAACCAAGCTCGCCGTTGGACGTCTCGTGCGCCCCGTAGCTCTCGGCCACCGGGGGCTTCCAGCCGCGGTTGGACATGATCAGCTCGAAGTGCTGGATCAATCCCTCGATCGAGCCGTACACGTCTTCCTTCCGCGGCTTGGTCATCTTGGAATCCGCGAACGCGTCGATCGGCCCGCCCGGGATGTTGTCGATCAGCTGGTTGATTATGTCGCGGGACTGTCGGATCTCTTCGAGCCGCACCAGGAAACGGTTGTACACATCACCCTCGGTCGCGATCGGCACCGAGAACTTCACAGCCTCAGCGCCCTGCCCGTCCCAGTTGTCCGCGTAGCACAGGTACGGCGAATCCTTCCGCAGGTCCCGCCTCACACCCGACGCCCGCGCCAGTGGCCCCGAAAGCGACCAGTTGATCGCGTCCTCTTTGTTGATGATCCCGATGCCCTGCGTCCGGTCCATGAAGATCCGGTTGCGCTCGACGAGCTTCTCAAGGTCGCGGATGGCGCTTGGCATGTCGTCGTTGACGAACTCCTTGACCATCAGCTTGAAGGTGTCCTCGTCGGGCAGATCGCGCATCGCACCGCCCACCCGCGTCCAGTCCGGGTGGTAGCGCTGCCCCGAGATGTAATCGCAGATGTCGTAGATTCTTTCGCGAGGGTTGAACGCGTATAAGAAGCCCGTAAACGCCCCGAGGTCAAGGGCCGCTGCCCCGACGCACAGCAGGTGGTCCTGAATCCGGCCCATCTCGGCCATGATCGTGCGGATGACCTTGCACCGCGGCGTGATATCAATACCAAACAGCTTCTCGACCGCCCCGTGCCAGCAAATGTCGTTGGAGATCGGGCTCAGATAATTCATCCGGCTCACGATCGTCACGTACTGGTTGTAATCCAGCACCTCCGCCTGCTTCTCAAAGCCCGAGTGAAGATACCCGATATGCGGCGTACAGCGGGCGATCCGCTCGCCGTCAAGCTGCAGCACCAGCCGAAGCGTCGTGTGCGTCGCTGGATGCTGAGGCCCAAAGTTCAGCGTCCACCGATCCCCCGTGTCGACCACCCCGTCCATGTAGGGCGTGGTCTCGGAATCGACATCGAATCCCTCGTCCGGCTTGAGCGTGTAAGGCATCTGCGTGGCTCCTCGCGATCAGGCCCAAGTGTAGGGGGCCACGCCCACACTCTCTCCCCCGATCGCAGCGAGCCTCCCGCGCAAGCGAGAATGCCCGGAAGCAG
>CAXBOF010000413.1:0-2944 GCA_963977205.1 uncultured Phycisphaera sp.
GACGACACACTCAAGGCTCAGGTCCGGCGGATGCTCGATGACCCAAAGTCGGACGCCCTCGTGCGCAACTTCGCGGGCCAGTGGCTGCTGCTCCGCAACCTGCCGATGATCGACATCGACCGCGAGCTCTACCCCGAGTTCTCCGAGAACCTGCGCACGGACATGGAGACCGAAGCCAGGCTGTTCTTTGGTGATGTCCTCCGATCGGGCAGGCCCATCCGCGACCTGATCGACGCGCAGGACGTTTTCGTCAACGAACGCCTCGCGTCGCTCTACGGCCTCGAAGGCGTCCGGGGCGACGCATTCCAGCGCGTGCCGCTCGACGACACCTCCGTCCGCGGCGGCATCCTCACCCTCGGCGCGACACTCCTCGTCACGAGCAACCCGACACGCACAAGCCCGGTCAAGCGCGGGCTGTACGTGCTGGAGCACATCCTGGGCACACCGCCGCCGCCCCCGCCGCCCGATATCCCGAGGCTCGAGACTTCTGCGGAGGGTTTGGGTGAAGCGGCGACACTGCGTCAGCAGCTGGCGGCCCATCTGACCGATGCCTCCTGCGTGACCTGCCACCAGCGCATGGACCCGATCGGGCTGGCGATGGAGAACTTCGACGCCATCGGCGCGTGGCGCGATGCGTATACCGATGCGCCGATCGACGCCTTCGGCGTGCTGCCGGGCGGCGTGGAGTTTGACGGACCAAGCGAGCTCAAAGCGATTCTCATGGACCGCCTGGACGCATTCCGTGAGCACCTGACGTCCGAGATGCTGACCTACGCCATCGGGCGCGGCGTCGAGCCTTTCGATCGGCCCGCAATCCGAAAGATCAGCGATGAAACGCGCGAGAATGACGATAAGCTGGCAGCCATGATCGAATCGATCGTGCTCAGCGGCACGTTCCGCACGTGCAGAGGAAGGGAAGCCAAGTGACACACGCAAACCGAAACGGGCTCTCACGGCGCACCGTCCTCCGCGGCATGGGCGTCGCCATGGCGCTGCCCATGATGGAAGCAATGGGGCAGTCGAAGGCCCTCGCCTCGGCGGCCGGAGCTGCGAACGGTTCAGCCGGCGCTGCCCCTCTCCGCATGGCGTTCGTCTTCACGCCCAATGGCGTGCATTACCCGAGCTGGGCGCCGACCACCGCCGGCGCGGACTACGCCCTGACCGAAACACTCGCACCCATCGAGAGCGTGCGCAAACATGTGAATATCCTCACGGGCCTCACGCTCGACAAGGCCCGCGCCAACGGCGACGGCCCGGGCGACCACGCACGCTCGTCGGCCACCTTCCTCACCGGGCAGCAGGCCCGCAAAACTGCGGGCAACGACATCGAGATCGGCGTGAGCATCGACCAGTTCGCCGCGGGCCAGATCGGCTCGCGCACGCGATTGCCCTCGATCGAGATCGGCTGCGAGACTGGCAAACGCGCCGGCAGCTGCGACTCGGGCTACAGCTGCGCGTACTCCTCGCACCTCTCCTGGAAGGACGAGGACACGCCCATGCCCAAGATGATCGACCCCTCGTCGGTCTTCGAGACACTCTTCGGCTCGCAGGACCGCCAGGCCGCGCTCGAACGCATCAGCCGGCGACGGAGCATCCTCGATTTCGTCGCGGGTGAGTCACGCCGCCTCGAAACCAAGCTCGGCGTCAACGACCGCAAAAAGCTCGACGAGTTCCAGACCGCTGTCCGCGAGATCGAGCGCCGCATCGAGCACGCGCGTTCCGAAACCGACGCCAACGAACCCCCGACCGGAACACCCGTGCCCGCGGGCATCCCGCGACTGGTCGGCGAGCACATCGACCTCATGTACGACATGCTCCTGCTCGCCTTCCAGACCGATCAGACGCGCATCGCCACCTTCATGACGGGCCTGGGCGGCAGCAACCGCACCTTCCACGAGATCGGCGTCACCGACGGGCACCACAACCTCTCGCACCACCGCGAGGACCAGGCCATGGTCGACAAGATCAAGAAAATCGACCGCTTCTACATCGAGCGATTCGCCCGGTTCGTGGACAAAGCCTCCAAGATCAAAGAGGGCGAGGGCTCGCTCCTTGACAACTGCATGATCATGCACGGCTCGGGCATCTCCGACGGCAACCGCCACAACCACGAAGACCTGCCCATCATCATGGCCGGTCGCGGAGCCGGCGCGTTCGAGCCGGGCAAGCACATCGCATTCAAGAAAGAAACGCCGCTGTGCAATCTCTACATGACCATGCTCGAGCGCATGGGGTGTGAGGTTGAGAGCTTCGGTGACGCGACGGGGAAACTGGGACAGCTCTCTGTGTGATTGAGGCATTTCCTCCTTCTCCCATCTGGGGAGAAGGTGCCCGCGCAGCGGGCGGATGAGGGGTTGTTTTGAGCCGATGCACATAGAGATGGGCGGCGGGACGCCGCCCCCACCGGAGAGTCGAAGTTACTCGGTCACTTCCCACGTCTCGCCGCTGTCGATGAGCTGGCGGATGTCGGTTGAATTGGCCGAGGCCTTGGCTTTGTCCATCTGCCGCTGCACCGCGTCGTCGTAGGTCGGGTGGTTGGGGTCGCAGTAGATGACGCCGAGCGGCTCGGGCATCTGCGGGTGGCGCATCTGTGAGAGCAGGAACGCGAGCTGCCGGTCGGTCTCATCGTGCACAAGTAGGTCGCTCTCGGCGTACTCGCTGCCGATGGTGACTGACCTCAGCGTGGTGCCTTCGAGGACGATGCCCTTGTCGCTGTTGGTGCCGTAGATGAGGGGCTTGCCGTGCTCGAGCAGGATCGTGTTCTCTGGCTTGGTGTCCTTCTGCGTCGCGTAGAAGAAGGCCTGGTGGTTGAAGATGTTGCAGTCCTGGTAGACCTCGACGAATGAGCAGCCTTTGTGCGCCATCGCGCGGAGGTAGACGCTCTCGAAGAGTTTCAGATCGACATCGAGCGCCCTCGCGATGAACGTGCAGCCGGACGCGACGG
>CAXBOF010000414.1:0-2944 GCA_963977205.1 uncultured Phycisphaera sp.
CAAAGTCGTGCTGCATCGGCTTGTTGAAATCGATCCGGGGCGAGTGCCGGGCGATGAAGCACTCGGGGTTGTCGCGGCAGAAATCCCACGACTTCTCGTCGTGCACCGTCACCAGCACAGCGCCGCCCGGTCGGATGACGCGCCGAAGCTCCATGAGCCATGTGTCGATGTTGTGCGAGATATGTGTGAAGATCGAGATGCCGTAGAGGAAATCAAACGAGTTGTCCGCGACCGGCAGCTTTGGTTCGAGCGTGGTCGAGAAGTACCGGAAGCGTCCCTCGAGGTGCCGCTGCGCCCAGTCGATCGAGCCCTCGTCGATGTCGCAGCCCCAGAGGCGCGTTTCGTTCGGAAGATCGGCGAAGTGGCGCAGCACGCGACCCGTCGAGCAGCCCCAGTCGAGGATGTCGCGGGCCGATTCGAGCTCGATGCCGTGCTGGGCGCAGACGCGTCCGATCGCGTCGCGCTCGGCCTTGCCCGAGGTCAGATACGCGCCGTCGGTCTCGGGCGAATACCCCGCGCGATTCCCGCTGGCGGGCACCGGGATCGAAGTGCCGAGCAATTTCGCGCGCTCGTAGGCGTCCTCGTCGGGTCCGCCCGGCAGCGTGCGGTCGTCCGTGGCCCCGGACATCGTCGAGTCGCCCGCCGGGTAGGGCCCGGGCGGCAATCCTCTATAAGGCTCGATCACGGCCGGGCGGTTCTCGAACGCCGCCGACTCGATCCACACTCGCGCTCTGGCTCCGAGGGCTGCTTCTTGCGCATCGCTCGACACCAGCACCGCGCCGATGCTCGTCGGCTCAACCTGCGAGGGCTTCTGCACGCGGATGCCCGACATCGTGCGCTCACCGCCGGCGTCATCGAGGATGCAGGCGATCCGTGGCCCGCCCTCGACATCGGCGATCACCTCGAGCAGCCAGGCCGTGTGGCGACCGGCGCCGTAGATCGCGATCGGGCGGTCGGCCAGGTCTCGACCCAGACGCCGCCAGAGCTCGCGGATGAAGCGTTTGCGGAAAAGGGCGGCAAAGTCGTGCATCGAATCCTCCAACGCGGGAACGAAAGCCGCAGATCGGAAAGAGTCTATTCATGCCGGTCCGCCCGCGCCAGCTAGGATCACGCGATGACAACCCCCTCCGAACGCGCGATGACTTGGACAGCCCTCCTCGGCAAATGGACCGAGTTCGCACAGAGCGCACTGGCACTGCCCACCCAGGACGAGGGCGGCAGGCTGCGCGAGGCCGTGCCCGCGATCATCGGGCTTCAAGCCATCACGCACGCGCTGAGCGAACTGGACGAGCTCGATACAAATGAACGGGCGCTCGGGCTCGATCGCGCCGAGATGCTCATCCGTCAGCACGCCGCCGACGTGAACCGCATCTGGAAAGGGCACGAGATCCCCGAGGCCGTGCGCGAGATGGTGGATGATGCGCTGCTGGCGCTCCGCATCCAGACCCAGAGCGGCTGGGAATGGATCGTCGCGGGCGAATCACTCGTCGCAGCGCACCCGGCCCAGCTCATCACGCTCCTCGTCGGCAACGGCTTTGCGGGCGATCTCTACCTCCCGACTCCGGGGGTGCCGATCTTTGAGGGCGCCCCAGCCGCGTTCGTCAAGGGCGTGCAGGAGACGGACGAGCTGTTCGAGTTGATCGAGGTCGCGGTTGGGGATCACTTGGGCGAGGCCGAGGGGCCGATGCGGATGCCCATCGCCCGTCAGGTGTACCGCCAGTTCGACTTCTCCAAGGGCGGCCCGGTCCGCGACATCGTCCGCGCGATGGATGCCGACCTGACCCCGGGCCAGCCGCTGCTGGTGCCCGTGATCCTGGCGGGCCAGCCCCAGTCCGTGACACTCCCGATCCCGGGTGCGGACAGGCAGAAGCCATTGCCCGTCGTTTTCGAGGACGAGCCCGAGCAGGGCGATTCCGATTCGGCCTCCTGAAAGCGCCCGTCTATAGTGGTTCCCCCGCCTCGTGTGGCGGGCTTACTGGTACACCACGAGAGCCGCTAGACGGAGGAGTCGCCGCGATGGGTCGGGCCAAAATCAGCATCATCGGAGCAGGAAATGTCGGGGCCACCTGTGCCCACTGGGCCGCTGCCAAGGAATTGGGCGACATCGTCCTGCTCGATATCCCGCGTGCGGATGCACCCGATCAGCACATGCCCAAGGGCAAAATGCTCGATCTGGCATGCTGCGCCCCGATCGAGCGGTTCGATGCCAACCTTACCGGCACGTTCGACTACAAGGACATCGCCGGCTCCGACGTGGTCGTCGTCACCGCGGGCATCCCCCGCAAGCCCGGCATGAGCCGCGACGACCTCATCGAGACCAACGTCAAGATCGTCAAGAGCGTCTGTGAGAACATCAAGGAATACGCGCCCGACTCGATCGTCATCGTCGTCTCCAACCCGCTCGACGCGATGGTCTACACCGCGTGGAAGGCCACCGGCTTCCCGGCGCACCGCATCATGGGTCAGGCTGGCGCCTTGGACGTTGCCCGCTTCCGCACCTTCATCGCCTGGGAGATTGGCTGCTCGGTCGAGGACGTCAGCGCACTGCTCCTTGGCGGTCACGGCGACGACATGGTCCCGCTGCCCCGCTGCACAAGCGTCCACGGCATCCCCGTCACCGACCTGCTCGACGAGGCCACCATCAACGATTGCGTCGAGCGTGCCAAGAAGGGCGGCGGCGAGGTCGTCAAGCTCATGGGCACCAGCGCCTGGTACGCACCGGCCTCCGGCACCATCCAGATGGTCGAGGCCATCGTCAAGGACAAGAAGCGCATCATCCCCAGCGCCGCCTACCTCGACGGCCAGTTCGGCTGCAAGGGCCTCTTCGTCGGTGTGCCTGCGCTGCTCGGTTCCAAGGGCGTTGAAAAAATCGTCGAATTCAAGCTCAACGACGACGAGCAGAAGCTCTTCGACGAGTCGGCAAGCCACGTCAACGACCTCGTCG
>CAXBOF010000415.1:0-2918 GCA_963977205.1 uncultured Phycisphaera sp.
GACCCAGTCCGGCACGCACAGCATCAGATCCGGCAGCAGCTCGCTGAGCAGGTCTGACGATACGGCCGCGAACTCCTCGTAGCTGGAGACCGACTGCGAGTTGAACTGAACTTTCAGATAAAACGCGTAATCGTTCCGCAGATCGAACGCCAGGAACCGGACTTCCTCGGCGCTGGCTGCGACGCCGCCGTTGGCGACGAAGAAGTACCCGGCAAAGAGCTCCTTGCCTCCCTGGCTCATGTACTTGCTGGTGCGGATCCTGGCGTTTTCGATGTCCTGGGGCAGACGCACCCGCTTGCCACGCGTGTCCGACCAGCGGCGGCTGGTGCTGGCGGTGTAGATCGGGCGGTCGTCGGTGGATGCGTCCTGATCCAGGATCCAGCCCGACCGATCGAATTCGAGGGGCAGGGGCGTGCTCTCGCCCGACTGCGTGATGCCCGCGCCGACGAAGCATCGCTCGGGCACGTGGGGCACGGTGTCGATCTGGTCGGTGTAGTACGCCGCGTGAAGCTCGATGATGCGCGCTTTCTGGCCCTCGGGCGGGTTCTTCTCCATGAAGACGCGTGTCACGTAGTTGGAGGTGCCCAGCTCTTCGAGCACCTCGGCCGAAACAATCTGATCCGCGCCGATCTGCACCCACGAATCCGTTTCGGTGGGAATGCTCGAGACAACGCGGTTGCCCGGGGCGTAGATCGGGAGCTTGTTGAGGTGGATCTTGTAATAGTTGATCGCCCAGCCCATGCCGATCGCCGAGCCGAAGAGGACCACAAGCAGCGCGCCCGTCATCGGCCTCGCCAGCCTGAGACGCATCTTGGGGGCGTCGTTCTTGGGCTTGGGATCCTTGATGGTGGGGGCGATCTTCTCGAGCGACCAGCCCACCGCGAGGAAGAGCCCGAGGCCCGGGATCAAGAGCAGCGTGCCGATGAGCGTGTGCGCCTCACCCGCAGCGAGATCGCTGTCGCCCAGCGTCGCCAAGCCGAGGATCGCGACACGCGCGACGTTCATAAGCAGCGCAACGGGGATGCTGAGCATCATGAGCGTGATGCGTTTCCACCATTCGCGTGTCGAGAGCAAGGCGACAGCGCCGGCCAGCGCGATAAACGCCACGACCATGCGCATGCCGCTGCACGCCTCAGCGACGTTGAGCGGGTGCTCGACACCTGTGCTCGAAATCACGTTCAGGACGTTGCCATCAACCGTGACAGAGAACCCGAACACCATGCCGATGACGCTCAGAATGATGTGGGCGCCGTCGCTTGCCAGAAGTTGCAGGGGCCAGGTGATGCGGAGCATCACGCCCTCGGAGACGGTAATCATGAAGACCAGGTACGCGGCCGGCAGAACGAGCCATCGCGAAACGGCAGGCCCGAAGAGCACGAGCGCCGAGCCCCACAGCGTGAGGATAACAAACAGCCCCTGCCCCATGTGTACGCCCGGGATCGGGCCGATCGAGAACGTCAGGTAGCCCAGGATGCCCGTGCCGACCGCAAGAAGGCCCGGCAGGAAGATCCGCTGGTGGGCCTCGGCGATCTGTTGCCGGCGCTGCCAGATCAGATACCCCGCGATCACGGGCACAAAGAACGCGTGGCCCCAGTCTTCGAGCTGGCGGGAGCTGAACTCTGATTGTTTCAAAAACCAGCGATAAAATAGGCCAGTGAGCGCGAGGGTCAGGAGCGAGATCATGACGAGGTTGGCCGGGGAGTTCCAGGACGGTTCAGCGCGCGAAGAGACATCCTGCGATGTCATTCCTCTTTTCGTGCTGACCGTGGACATGGGCGGACTCACTCCGGAACGCCGTCGGCGCTGTATCACCTGAAACGGGGAAGCTATATCCCCTCTTGCTGTACCCGTTGATCGGCCCGCAGCGCGCGTCTCGTCACGTCCGGAATCATTACCAGGCCGAGAGTTTTCCCTCGCCCGGGCTCCAGAACGCCCACGAAAAGCCCTGCAGGATCGGTGATACGTCCATGCCCGAACCGCGGTTCACAAGGATCCCGGAGATCCATATCCCGGACCCACTCGGCTGGATTGTTCTCACCCCGAGTCCAAGAGAACAGCCCGGGGGGCCTTTGAATGGGCCCCCCGGGCTGGATATGCGAGGGATCGGATTGTCGGCGAGGTTTAGAAGCCGCGATCTGTGGGCGGCGCGCCGAAGACGTCGGAGCCGAAGTTCCGGTCTAGCAGGAACCCGAAGCCGTAGGAGGCCCGAAAGCCGCCCCGGACGACCGCCAAGGGGTAGGCCCAGAAGTTGGTGCCCACGTTGATGTGGTCGTTTGCTTTAATGAAGATGTCGGGCTGGCTGTTGTTGGCGATGGCCCTGTAATCGACCCGGATCGTTGCCTGGCGGTCGGTGCCGACCATACGGGTGATGTCCACGCGCTCGGGGATCGCCAGACCGCCCAGACCGCCGGCGGCGGCGATGAGGCGGGTCAGTGTCAGCTGCGGGTTGTACTCGAATGCGCCGCCCCGGGCGATCTGACCGCTCAGGTAGACCGTGCCGCTGCCCGGCGAGGGGATGCGGAGAATATCGCCCGGGCGGACGACGATGTTGTACCGAGCGTCTCCCTGCATCAGGCGGTCCGCGGGGATCGAGATGATGCGCTGGGTGACGAGGTTTTCGGCCTGGAGCGCCTCATCGGCCCGCTCACGGAGCGTGCCAGCGAGGTTGGGCTGGTCCTTGATCTGCACCCAGCGGCCGTCGATGAAAATCCACTGGCTGGCGGAGGTATCAAAGGGGCTGAGTTGCTGGTCTTCGGGCTGACCCTGGCTGTTGCCATCGACCAGGTCTACCTCCGGCTCGCGGTCCTCGGGCTGGTAGACCGAGCGGGAACGGCTCGTCGCCGAGGCAACGATCGAGGGGTTCGCCGGCTGGCTGAGCTCGTCGATGAGGTCGATCAGGCGGTCGGTGCTCTCGGGGG
>CAXBOF010000416.1:0-2915 GCA_963977205.1 uncultured Phycisphaera sp.
CTGATATCGCACGCCGGGCGCAGCAGATCTACGAAATGCAGACCAAGACGCTGCCCGATGCCAAGCCGGTCGAGATTCAGGTGGACGAGAGCTCCAACACGCTGGAGATCGTCGCCGAGACGGAATCGATGGAGCGTTTCCTGACCGTGCTCGACGAGCTGCAGAGCCAGACCGGGCCTGCAAGACAGATCAGGCTTGTCGAGCTGCGCACGGCCGCGGCTTCGGACGTAGCCAAATTCCTTGAAGAGCTTCTGAGTTCGAGTGCCGCGATCAAACAGCACGGCGGGCCGATGCCAAGCTTCGAATCGATCGAGTCGACGAACTCGCTCTTGATCTCCGCAACGCACGAGGACTGGGCGGTGATCGACCCGCTCGTCGTCTCGCTCGACACGGCCGAGGGACAGGAACGCCCGCCTCTACGGATCATGCGCCTGCGTTCGACCGATGCGGTCGGGATAGCGACGGTGCTCCAGCAGTCGTTTGACCGCAGGCCCGCTGCCGATCGCACGCGGCTGCCCGTCGATATCCGCAGCGACGCTGCGACCAACACGCTCATTGTCTCGGCTCATCAGGACGTGATGCCCGAGATCGAGAGTCTTGTCGCCGATCTGAACGACGCTCAGGCCATCGACGGCGAGGGCCGGGGTATCCAGATCTTCCCGCTGCGCGTGGCGCGTGCCGAGGAGCTGGCCCGCACGATCGACCAGATGTACCCCGAGCCGCCGATGCCGGTGGATTCGCGGGGGCGTCCCAGGCCCGATCTGCGCCAGCCGAAAGAGATCGTTGTTCGTGCGGATATGGCCACGAATTCGCTGATCGTCGATGCGCCGTCGGCCAGGCTTGCGGGCTTTGAGCAGCTCGTTCGCGAGCTCGATCGCGCCAAGGCTACAGAGGATGTTGAGGTTCGCACGTACGCCATAGAGCGGGCGGATCTGGCATCCGTGCAGTCAACGCTGCGAGAGCTTGCCGATCGCAGTGCGCTCGGGACCGCCAGCCGGACCCCGGTGACTATCACGACCGAAGCGCGGGGCCGAACCCTGATCGTGAGCGGGCCGGTTGACATTTTCGAGCAGGTCGAGAAGCTCATCGATGAGCTCGACGCCAAGCCCGATGTGCCCGCGCGCGTGATGCGGCTGTACCGACTCGAATACGCCCGCGCTGACCTGTTGGCGCCGATGCTCCGCCAGGCGCTGGCAGAACAGATCCGAGAGCTGCTCGGGGCAGCGGCTCAGGACGAGGAGGAAGTGCTCAACGTCTCGTCCGATCCGAGGTCCAACACGCTCATTATCTATGCACCAGAAGCTCTCCAGCAGATCGCTTCAGAGCTCGTCGAAGCGCTCGACAGCGAGGCCTCCGCTTCGGCAAAACATGTCGTGCAGGTGATCTCACTCACGTTCGCCGACGCGAACTCGGTGGCCCCGACCATCACCGCAGCTGCTGGAGCGATGGACTTTGCCCCGGCCGATCGCCCGATGATATCTTCGGTGCGAGGCGTGAACTCGATCGTCCTCTCCGGTGCAGCCGCAGATGTTGATCGGCTCGTCGATCTGGTCGAGTCGCTTGATGTGCGTCCGATCGATTCTGATTCGCCGGGAGTGGAGACGTTCAAGCTCGAGCACGCCTCGGCCGGCGCTATTGCGCAGACGGTTGAGCGTTTGCTCGCCAATCAGCTCGAGACCGATCCTCGCGTGCTGGCGACGCGCATGCGATACATCCGCGATGCGGCCCCGCCCGCGCCGACCGTGCGCGTCGAGGCCGACGAAAGGACCAACTCGCTGATTGTCTCTGCACCGATAGAAACAATCGAGCTGGCTAAGGCCATCGTCGAACGGCTGGATCAACCCACGGGCGAGCAGCCGACGATGATGACATTCTCACCGACGCGTGCGGGCCCCGCCAAGCTCGCAGGCGTGGTGCAGAACGTACTCGACGAGACGCGCACGCCAAACGTGCCCGCGGCCGAGCTGCACGTTGAGCCCGCCAGCGCGACGATCGTGGTGACCGGGCCGCCCGATGAGGTCGCGCGAGCCGTCGGCTTGCTTGCCGAATTCGATGAGCGGGCGGTGGCTCTGCCCGAGACGTCGATGCGGATGGTCGAGTTGGCCAATGCTTCGGCAGAATCTGTGGCCAGGACGCTGACCAGTGTGCTCGGCGACCGGACCCGGTGGCCCGAAGAGCTCGTGCGGGCCGAAGAGGCCGGCCTTGCGGTCACGAAGCCTTCCTTTACCGCCGAGCCGGGCTCGAATCGGCTGCTCATGATCGCACCGGCGCCGCTCGAAGCGCTCGCAAACGAACTCATCGCCTCGCTCGATCGAACCGACGCCTCGGCGACGAAGGACACGCGTGTGTACAACCTGCGCCAGGGTGATGCGGAGTCTGTGGCATCTGCGGTGAGCGCCTCACTCAAAGCCGCGGGCAAGCCGGGTCAGACGCCCGCGAATGTTTCAGCCGAACCTGTGAGCAACAGCGTGGTTGTCGTGGGCGACAGCGAGCAGATCCTGCTCGCCGAGTCGCTGATTGAGAAAATGGATGAAGCAGTGGACACCGACGGCGTCGCGGTCCGCACGATCGTGCTCCAGAACGCCCGGGCCGAATCGCTCGCTCCGATCATCGACGAAATCGTTCGCCGCGAAGACGCGACCCAGATGCTCCCGAGCTGGATGATGGCTTCCTATCTGGCGCAGGGCCGAGCCTAGACTCAACGCGCTGGTCGTGACCGGCCCGGGTCCTGTGCTGGATCTCGCAGAACAAGTCATCGCCGAGCTCGATTCGCCACAGCAGGCCACCGGCTCGCAGCGCCCGGTACGGGTGCTGACCGTTCGCAACGCGGACGCTTCGAGCATCGCACAGACGATCGACGCGTTGTTTGCCGAGGAGGCCTCGGTTTCTAGCCCGCCGGTCGTTCGTGTGGATAC
>CAXBOF010000417.1:0-2915 GCA_963977205.1 uncultured Phycisphaera sp.
GTAGGGATGATGATCATCGAGTAGCCGACGAGGACAAGGATGGTGGTCATGATCTTGCCGAAAGCGGTGGTGGGCACGACGTCGCCGTAGCCGACGGTGGTCATGGTGATGACGGCCCAGTACATGGCCTTTGGCATGGAGTCGAAGTTGGGGTTGGGGTTCTTGGTTGTGCTCTCGGCGACGTGCATGGCGGCGCTGGTGATGAGGACCACGATGAGGATGGTGGCCATGAAGACGGCGAGCTTGTGGCGGCTCTGATACATCGCGTGCTTGAGCGCGTTTGCTTCGGAGAGATACCGGGCGAGCTTGAAGACGCGGAAGATGCGGAGCAGTCGCAGCGTGCGGACAACGAGCAGACGCTCGCTGCCGGGGATGAAGATGCCGACGAACGCGGGGAGGATTGAGAGGAGGTCGATGATGCCGAAGAATGAAAGGGCGTACCGCATGGGCTTGCGGACGACAATGAGCCGGAGGATGTACTCGGCGGTGAAGACAGCGGTGAAGCACCATTCGAGGATGAGGTATATCGAGTCGTAGGGCTCGATGCGGGCCGAGGGCAAGGTGCTGAGGATGACGACGGCCACGGAGGCGAAAATCGCGATGATCAGCGCAACGTCGAAGGCTTTGCCCTTGGGCGTGTCGGCCTCGAATATGATCTCGTGAAGACGGTCGCGCCAGGGCTCGGCGGTCGGGTTGGATGATGGGGTGTCCATGTGGGCCGGAACCAGTATCGGCGGGCCGGCGGCGGGCACGTTGAAACTGGGCGGCGAATCGGGAAGCGGGGACGATGCGGGAGTTGCCGGGGCAGTTCGGGGATGCGGGAGGTTCGCTTGCGGAGCGTGCTGTCCGCGAGTTCGCCGGGCGCTTTGAGCGCGACGCGGAAGCTGTGGCGGTCGCGCCCGGTCGGGTGAACCTGATCGGCGATCACACGGATTACAACGATGGGTTCGTGCTGCCGCTGGCGATCGATCGGTTCACGGCTGTCGCGGGTGCTCCGCGAACGGATCGCACGATCCGCGTGGGCTCGACGCGCAGCGGCGAGGTCGTCACGCTCGCTCATGATGAGACGGATGCGGGCTGGACGCGGTACGTGCGGGGCGTGGTGGAGCTTTGCCGGGAATCGGGGCTTGACGCGGGCGGGCTGGATCTGTGGATCGACTCGAGCGTGCCGACGGCTTTCGAGCAGCGCGGCGTTGTGTGTGGGGATCGCAACGCTGATCGAGACTCTGGCGGGGCGAGAGTTTGGAGCGATGGAGAAGGCCAAGCTGTGCCAGCGCGCCGAGCATGAGTACGCGGGGGTGCCCTGCGGCATCATGGATCAGGCGGTGATCGCGGGCGCCTCGGCGGGCTCGGCGATGCTGCTGGATTGCCGATCGCTCGGTGCAGCGCCCGTTGCGATTGATGAGTCCGAGGTGGCGGTGCTCGTGGCGGATACGTGCCAGTCGCGGACGCTGGCGGGGAGCGCGTACGCCGATCGGCGCGCGGCGTGTGAGCGTGCGGCGAGAATGCTCGGTGTGGATTCGCTGCGCGATATCGGTGAAACGCCGGGCGGTGATGATGTGTTGATGCGATGCGCGAGGCACGTGGTGTCGGAGAACGCGCGCGTGCTCGGGTTTGCTGAAGCGGCCAAGGCGGGCGATTGGAAGCGGGCGGGCGAGGTGATGAATGCCTCGCACGCGTCGCTGCGCGATGACTTTCGGATCACGGGCGAGGCGCTCGATGCGATGGTTGAGTGTGCGCAGTCGATCGAGGGTGTGTACGGCGCACGGATGACGGGCGGGGGGATGGGCGGCTGCGCGGTCGTGCTGGTTTGGCGCGACGAGGCCGAGCGGGTCACGCATGAGCTTGCGGCGGCGTACGCATCGCGCACGGGCCGATCGGGTGAGGTGTTCGCCGTGCGGGCTGTTGGTGGCGCAGCCGGAGAGCGGCTTACTCGGTGACCTGGAACGGGATATTGGCGGTGCCCGCGCCGCCTTGGCCGTCGCGAACGTAGATATGGAGCCGGTAGGCGCCGGGCTTGTTGGGCACGGTGACGCGGGCGGTTTCGCCTGAACTGCTGGTGCGGACGGCACCGGGCACATCTTCGGGGGCATTTTCGAAGGCGCCGCCATGCTGCTTGTCTGAGCTTTCGCGCCGAACGACCCACTCGTATGTGAGGTCGTCGTTCTCGGGGTCTGTGACGTTGATGATGGCGCTGTGCGTCGAGCCGGGTTTGGCGGTGGCGAAGAAGAGCTTGGAATCGATGCCGTGGGCGAGCGGCGCGCGATTGTCGGGGTAGCTACCTGTCCAGATTCTGGCGAGCTCGTCGACGGTCGCGGTTTTCTCGCCCGTGGTCAGGAACATGCTGTACCAGGTGTCGGTGCGTTCTTGTTTTTGTCCCCAGAGGAAGATGAGTCCGCCCAGTGCGCGGTTGGGCTGGTTGGTGATGGCCGAGTGGTGGAAGGCGGCGTAGGTGCGGGCTTTGTCGGCCGATGGCTGTTCGATCTCGGCGCCCCACGGGGTGACGGCGCATTCCCAGTGGCCGATCGGGCCGTACTCGGTGACGAGGTATGGCCCGTCGTAGCCCTGTCGCAGCAGTTCCTGCGGGACGGCAGGCAGACCGGCGTAGGCGTTGACGCCGAGCACGTCGATGTCCGGGCAGTGCTCGCGGAAGAGTGCGGCGTGGCGGGGCCAGATGCCGGCCGTCGCGGTGTAGGTGGGGTGGTTCGGGTCGAGTTTCTTGATCTCTTTGGAGATAGTGTTGAGTTCGCGGAAGACGCGGGGCATGTCGGGGCCGGCGACCTCGTTGCCCACGCCCCACATGAGCAGGGCGGGGTGGTCTTTCCACTTGTTGACGACGGCGCGGATCTCTTCGAGCTGCGTTTCGACGGCTTCTGGATCGTCGTAGTCGAAGCCGTGGCTTGGGTGCTCGACCC
>CAXBOF010000418.1:0-2903 GCA_963977205.1 uncultured Phycisphaera sp.
TCTGGGTCGATCTGGTAGGACTTGGTCGGATCGAGGCCGCCCGTCGTGACCTCTTCAGGTGTGAGCTGGCGGAATTGTGGGTTGGGCGGTGCCTCGTAGATAGTTTCGCCCGTCACAGGGTTGACGACATTGCCTCCAACACTGATGCCGCGAACGGGGTCCACCGCTTCAGGTGTGCCTTGCACCATAGTCTCACCCGTTTGCGGATTGATGAAGTTCCCGTCGAACTCGACGCCTGACACAGGATCTGGTGCTGGAGCGAAGATCGTCTCGGCGATGAGCTGCTGCGCCGCCTGTGGCGGCATCTGCGCGAGCATGGCCCGCTGCTGAGGAGAGAACTGGGCGAGAAGCTCAGGATCTTGGAGCTGCTGGCGCATCTCCTCCTCTTTCTGCCGCGCGTCGATACGGTCCATGAAGGGGGTGATGTTCGCCACCTCCCCCTTGTCCTGCGCGCCCATGATCTGCCCGAGGGCGGCCCAACGGTCGCGCCGGTCTGGCGTGTTAGGTAGAAGAGATTTGAGATCGAAGGACATACTAGATTACTCCGTAGTTCACGCGGAAGAAGCCGCTTGGGTCTGGGACTTGCGCCCCCTCGATGTGGCCCACTTCTTGCGCCATCACGCCCATGACTGTCATGCCGTCGAGGGCTGGCACTACGCCGTCCTCGTACTGGTACGTGTACACTGGCGTGCCGTCGAAGAGCGCGCCTACTTGCCGCTTGTTCTTCTTGAGGCGTTCGTCCGACCACGGGATGGCGGATGCCGCCGTCGCGATGTTCCCCATCGTGCCCCAAAATCCTGGCTTTTCCGTCTGCGTCTGCGTTGTTGCCGCGCCTGCGTTGGCCGCCCCCATGAGGCCCATGACGTTGCCTTGGGAGGTGTTCTGCCAGTTTTGGCCGAGGCCCGCCTGCTGGCCTGCCATGCCCATGAGGTTGCCGTACTGTTGCTGCTGCCCCTGATTGAGCATGCTCGCCGCCTGAAGGCGTTGCTGCTCGATCTGCTGCTGCTGCCCAAACTGTGTATTCGCTTGGTTCTGGCCGACCTGCGCGGCCTGCAAGGCTGCTTGCCGCTGCGCCATCTGCGCTTGGTTCATCGCGCCACCCGCTTGCAGTTTTTGCGCGCGGAGGTTCGACGCGGCATCGTTCCGCATGCCGCCCGCTTGGAGCGCCATGCCTCGGTTCGCTGCGTTCGCCTGCTCGCTCATGCCACCCGCCTGAAGGGCGAGGCCAGCCTGCGCCTGTTGCGCGTCTTGGCGCGATCCCGCTGCGGCGAGACCGAGCTGGCGCTGCTGTCCCAGATCACTCTGGCCCATCTGCGCCGCTTGCAGGGCGTTCGCCTGCGACCGCTGGAAGGCGTCGTTCTCTACGCCTGCGATGCCTTCTGTGAGGCCCTTCACAAGGTTCTGTTGGTGGAGGGACGATCCCGTCATGCCGGACCCGCCGAAGGTGGCGTTCACGTTGGACATGACGTCATTAGCCACGTTCTGCTTGACCTGACCGAAGGCGGCAGAGCGCCGATCCTGATCCGTCATCTCGCTGAGAGTGCCTTGGAAGCCTTCCGCGTACTGGCGATTGCCCGCTTGTCTCGTCTGTTTGTCGAATTGCTTGTCGAGGCTTTGGTTCTGCGCGCCTCGCACGCCCTCGTCGAACTCTCTGCTGGTCCCTGCGGTCATCGCGCGGTTCGCGGCCTCAGTCAGTCCGCCGTCTACTGTCGCCCCCATTGCCCCGCCGACGGCGTTGGACAACGACGCGTCCACACCCGCGTTGCGCGAGCGGTTAATCTCTGACGTCAGGCCGCGCGTTGGGCCGGACGCATCTGACCCGCCGAGCTGCGCCTCGATAGCTGCGCGCGCTTGCGGGTCCATGCTGTTGAACTGCTGCGCCTGAGCCATCGTGGCGTTGGCCGCGTTCTGGCTGTCTCTGTACCTTTGCGTCGTGAGGTCATCACCACGGGACTGGAGCTGCGTCCACTCCGCTTGTGACGGCACCCACGGGTCTTTCTTGACCTCGGTTGTGGTTTTAGCTTTGGACATCAGGCATCTCCATGACAACGTGGGTTTTGATCATCCCCAAGTGTTCTTTCAAAAATTTTTCCCAGCCGAGGCGGGCATGAATTTCGAACTTGTTTGAGCCTGCCTCTTTTGACCACATATATATCGTTTTGGCAAGAAGTTCGAACCAATCGCGAAAATCCTCGCCCGCGCAGGCGAGGATGACGCACGTCTTTCCGGCGTCGTCCGCGAGGTAAGTGAGGGCGCACGCTTTGATCTTGCCGTCCTTGTCCACGACGACCCAACACTGCGTTTCTCGCGCGAGGATACTCTCCACGATGCTCTCGAAAGTGTTGGCCCCGCTGGACCTCTCGACGAAGCTATTGATGTGCCACGTGAGAGCACCCTGCCAGTCGAGGAAGATGTCGGCCGGTATGGCCTTTACAGATAGGCGGTCATCCATCCTGAGATCCTTAATGTACTTGTTGTGCCTGCGAAGGCGTACAGCGTCTGCGACGGGTTCAGGAAGAGGGGCGTTGGCAGAGCCAGCACCTCTCCCGAGGGGACGGTGATGCCCGACACGACGGCGTTCAATGCGCTGGGCGTGTCACCCTCGTCCACGACGCAGAGGGTGAAGTCGGCGAGGGCCGAGCCTGCTACATCGTTTCCGATGTTGAGGCCCGTCACTTCGGACGCGGACACGGTGTCGTTTGCCACGATGGCCTGCGCCAAGAGGTACGTCGTCCCCGTGAGAAGGACCGGCGCGAAACCGTACCGGCGGATCTCCGCCCTTGCGCGCGTGTCCTTGGTCGATACGAGGGGGTTGTTGTTTAAGTCGCTCATGCGGAGCCGCTCCCGTCCCAGTCAATTTGAAAGCCGGAGGCCTGAGACCAGAACTCACCGGCGGGGATCTC
>CAXBOF010000419.1:0-2901 GCA_963977205.1 uncultured Phycisphaera sp.
ATCGTGCTCTCGCCCACCGGGCCCTGGGTTGAGCCATCCAAAAGCGCAGAAACGAAGCGACCCAGCAGACCCGAGCCGGATTCGCGGGCGAGGATGGTTTCGTTGTTGGTGCGCAGAGCCTGCGAAACGAGGCGCACGCGTTCGGGCTTGAGCGACTTGCGGAGCGCAGCGAAGTAGATGGCCCGTTCGAGGCAGAGCGCCAGCGAGACGACGCTCAGAGCGGACAAGGGCCAAGCCACCCAGCCTGAGGCATGGAAGAACTCGCTCGCCTGCTGGATCGCCCCGGCCATGGGCGGATCGTACTGTTCCAATAGCGGCCGGGCGAATGGCGGGCCTTAATCGCAGGGGATAGTGCTATCTCAACGATCTCAGAGGACATTCAGGGCATCGTGGCGCGGGTGGATACTGAACTCGCTCGCCAGATCGTCGGCGCGGGGTTCGGCGGCGACTTGTCCGCGGGTTTGCGCGAGGCGATGGCGTACGCGGTGCTCGGCGGCGGGAAACGGCTCCGGCCTTTGCTGACCTGCCTGGCGTGTGAAGCCGTCGGGGGTGAAGTGGACGCGTGCCTGCCCGCGGCCGCGGCTGTCGAGTTTGTGCACGCGTTCAGCCTCGTTCACGACGATCTGCCCGCGATGGACGACGATGACCTGCGGCGGGGACGCCCGACGCTGCATGTCCATATGAACGAGGCGATGGCGATATTGGCGGGCGATGCGCTGCTGAATCTAGCGTACGCGTCGGTGCTCGAGTCGGGTGTGGACGATGCCGGGCGGGTTGAACTGGTGCGCGAACTGGCGCGCGGCTGCGCCGGGATGATCTCCGGGCAGGTGTACGACATGATGCCAGAGCTCGATCCCGAATCCGACGACCGCCAGCGGCTTGAACGCATCCACGTGAACAAGACAGGGGCACTGATCCGGGCCTCGGCGCGGATGGGCGCGATCTGCGGCAAGGCCACGCCCGAGCAGCTCGATGCCCTGACGGTGTTCGCCGACGCGGTCGGGCACATGTTCCAGGCGGTGGATGACCTGCTCGATGTGGAGCAAAGCGCCGAGCAGACGGGCAAGCGCACGGGCAAGGACGCACAGGCGGGGAAGCTGACGTACCCGGGCCTGATGGGTGTGGATGAAACGCGGGCGGAGGTCGGGCGTCTTCTGGAGAAGGCTGAGGGCGCGATCGCGGTTCTGGGTGAACGGGGTGGGACGCTCCGCACGATGGCTCGGCAGTTGGCGACCAGAGACCGATAACTGGGGGCTCTAGGCCGATCGCGAGACGCTTAGACATGGTACAATTCTTTCAGTAGACTTTGAAAATGAATCGCGATGATTCGGTTGGCGAACAATGCGGGCGTGGCAGCGATACGTTTCGGGCCGAGATGGCCGGCAAGCCGAGAGCAGAGAGATCCATGAAGCATCTACCGAGCATCAAGACCCCCGCTGACCTCAAGAAGCTCCCCGTGAGCGCGCTGCCCGAACTGGCGGCGGAGATCCGGGCGGCGATCATCGAGCAGGTCTCCAAGACGGGCGGGCACCTGGCGCCCAACCTGGGCGTGGTCGAATTGACGATCGCGATGCACTATGTCTTCGATTTCGGGCACGACCGGCTGCTGTTTGATGTGGGGCACCAGTGCTATCCGCACAAGCTGCTGACGGGGCGGTACCCGCTCTTGGGCAAACTCCGCACGAGTGAGGGCATGTCGGGGTTCCCGGAGCCCAATGAGTCGCCTTATGACCTGTTCAGCGTCGGGCACGCTGGGACGGGCATCTCGACTGCGGTCGGCATGGCGCGGGGCGATCGCCTGAGCGGCGAATCGTTCGACAAAAAGAAGAACGCCGAAGGCAGGCGCGTGGTGACACTGATCGGTGATGCCTCGATCGTCAACGGCGTGGCGATGGAGGGGCTCAACAACGCGGGCACGCTCAAGCGCCAGTTCCTGGTGGTGCTCAATGACAACGGCATGAGCATCGCCAAGCCGCAGGGCGCGATGGCTCAGTACTTCGACCGCGTGCGGCTGAGCCACACGTACACGGACTTCAAGAAATCGGCGGCCAAGATTCTTGACAGCTTGCCGGGCGGGTCGCTGATCCGCGACGCGTACCACCGCACTGGCGAGGCGACCAAGGCGATGGTGGCCGAGAACTCGTGGTTCGAGCACTTCGGGCTGCTGACGGTCGGGCCGATCGACGGGCACAACTTGCCGGAGCTGATCGAGTTTCTGACGGAAGCTCGTGAGTTTGAGCTGCCGATGGTTTTGCATGTCAAGACGACCAAGGGCAAGGGACTCGACTTCGCCGAGAGCGACGCGACGAAGTTCCATTCGCCGAGCCCGTTCACGATGGAAGGCGATGCGGCGCAGGGCTGCCGGGTCGAGGTCAAGAGCGACGGCCGTTCGTTCACGAGCGCGTTCGGCGAGGCGATGCACGGCATCCTCGAGAACGATGAGCGCGTGGTCGCCTGCACCGCGGCGATGCCGGATGGCACGGGGCTGACGCAATCGCTCAAGGATTTTCCTGAGCGCGTGTGGGACACGGGCATCTGCGAGAGCCACGCGCTGGACATGATGGCGGGGCTTGCCAAGACGGGCTTCCGGCCGTTCTTTGCGGTGTACGCGACGTTCTTCCAGCGGGCGTTCGACCAGGCTTTCCAGGAGGTGGCGCTGCAGGGCTTGCCGGTCAGGCTGTGCCTCGATCGTGCGGGGCTTGTGGGCGGCGACGGCGCTGTGCATCACGGCTTCTGCGACACGGCACTCTTGCGCACGCTGCCTGAGGCCGTCGTGATGGCGGCGGTTGATGAGCCGAGCCTGAAAGCGGCGCTCGAATTCATGCGCACGTGGGACGAGAGTCTTTCGAGCGTGCGGTACCCGCGTGACAACGTCTCGGATATGTTTGCGGCGCAGGATTG
>CAXBOF010000420.1:0-2900 GCA_963977205.1 uncultured Phycisphaera sp.
GCTGGAGCGTTTCGGCGGGCACCGCCAGAAGTCGGCCAAGAGCCTGGGGATTGGTGTGCGGACGCTCGGGCTCAAGCTCAAGAAGTGGAAGGAAGAGGAGAAGGTGTCGCAGTCGCTGTGAGGCGGATGTGACGCTGGGTCTGTTTGGGGTCTGGGGCAAGTGCTGAGTTGGTCCGCCGTTTGCTGGAGAGTTTGAAGCGATGATATTGGATGATGTGCTCAGCTCTGGTGCCATGCCTGCTCTCGAAGCGACGATTCGCTTTGCGGGGCAGCGGAACAGGCTGATCGGGCACAACATCGCCAATATCACGACGCCGAACTTTCAGCAGAAAGAGGTGTCGCCGCGGGACTTCCAGCAATGGCTGGCCCGGGCGGTGGATGATCGCCGAACCAAGACGGGCGGAATGCACGGGCAACTGGATCTTGCCAGCGATCGCCAGATCAGGGTGCAGCGTGACGGCGGGTTCGAGCTTGAGCCGCTTTCCAGCACGGGCGGCGTGCTGGCGCATGACCGGAACAACCGCGATCTGGAGCAGCTCATGCAGGATCTGTCGGAGAACATGGCGGCCTATCAGGTCGCGACGGATTTGATGCGGTCGAGCATGGGCACACTGGGCATCGCGATCTCACAGCGCGTCTGATTGAGAGAGAAAGGACGGACCGGTGTACGGCTCACTTGATATCTCGACCAGCGGCATGATCGCCCAGCGGACAAGGCTGGACGTCATCAGTGCCAATATCAGCAATAAGAACACAATCCTTGATGCACAGGGCAATTACAGCCCGTACCGCAGGCGGATCGCGTATCTGGCGGCCGGGAATCCGGGGGCTCAGAGCGGCAAGGGACAGGCGCTGGGTGTGCACGTGGGGGCGATCGGGCAGGATCCGTCGCCGTTCAATCTGAAGTACGCTCCGGACAGCCCGTATGCCGATGCTTCGGGGTACATCAAAGAGCCCAACATCGATACGACGACTGAGCGGATCGATGCGATGGAGGCGGTTCGGGCGTACGAGGCGAATGTCGTGGCAGCGGAAACAACAAAGCAGATGCTAGCCCTTGGTTTGCGTCTGATCGGCTAATGAGCGCAGGATGAGCGCGTCCCGGATCGGCCGGGACGGTGAGGAGTTTGCGGGATGACGGATCCACTCGGACTTGTCGGCGGCGCGCAGCAGGCCCAGCAGGCTGCGGGCATCGCGCAGAATAAGAAGGCCGGCGAGACGGCCGGCCCGGCGTTCAAGGACCTCTTGATGGAGAACATCGAGCAGGTCAACAAGCTCCAGCAGGACGCGACGCAGGCGATCGAGGATCTTTCGACTGGTCGCCGAGATGACGTCGAGAGCGTGCTTCTGGCGACGGCCAAGGCGGACACGGCTTTCCGTCTGCTCCAGCAGGTCCGCAACAAGGTCTTTGAGGCCTACGCCGAGATCCAGCAGCTGCGCGTCTGATGCGCAGCATGTGCGCGTGCATTCCGCGCACTTCTTGCCGATAGTGGCGCAAGTTCAAGCAAGTGGCTTCGGAGTGCCGACGTATCGCACGCCCGGGGTCGGTGTGTGTCGATGCGCCACTGCCCGACGGGCTGCGCCAGGATGGTGCAGGTTCTGATGACGGCACGGAGGCCGACGGCACATGGTCGACTCATTTGGACGCATTCTCAAGAACGCGACCGACCAGATCGGGAAGCTGACGCCCACGGCGAGGCTCCTGGTTCTGATGACGGTTGTGGTGATGGGCATGATGCTCATTTTGGTGGGCGTCTGGGCAGGCAGTCCCGACCGGGCCGAGCTGTATGCCGGTGCTGATCCCGAATTCAAATCCCAGGCGCTGACGACCCTCCGCTCGGGCGGGATCGATGCCAATATGGATGCGCAGGGCAAGCTGCTTTTGAAGCAGGAAGACGTGCCAAGGGCCGAGGGGTTGCTGGCTTCGCAGGGCGTGCTGCCTTCGGACGGGACGCTGTTGTTCTCGAACCTGACCGAGCAGATGAAGTGGACGAACCCGCGCGAAGTCAACCAGCAGATGTTTCACATGGCGCTTCAGAACGAGCTGGCGCGGACGATCTCGAACTTTCCGAGCATGCGCAAGGCGAGTGTGTTTCTCGATATCCCGGCGCCAACGGGCATCGGGATGGCGGCCAAGCGGCCGACGGCCTCGGTGACGGTCTTTACGCGCACGGGCCTGCCAGTCAAGCAGGCCGAGGTGGACGCGGTCGCCAGGCTCGTGTCCAAGGCGATCTCGGGGCTGGATCTTGCCAACATCAGCGTGATCGACGGCTCGACGGGTACGCCCCTCAGGGCCCGGACGGACGACGATGCGGTCGCCTCGAACTACTTCGAGCACAAGCAGCAGTTCGAGCGTGAGGTCGAGCAGAAGATCATGGGGATCCTGGCAGCGATCCCGGGCGCGACGGTTGCGGTAACGGCGGATGTGGATGTCAAGCGTGTCACAAGCCGGCGCGAGGAATACCTGAAGAACAACGAGGGCACGGTTTCTTTGCCGCGATCGACGAGCGCGATGAAGGAAGAGAGCACATCGGCCAACGTGGGCGCAGAGGCCGGGACGCGGCCCAACACAGGGGCGGACATCAACACCGCCTCGTCGAGCGGCGGCGGGTTCGTCAAGACTGATGACCTGACCGAGTTCGATTCTCGGGTTGGTTCCGAGGTGACGAGCACGATCGATCCTCGCGGGATGGCGACCTCGCTGAGTATCTCCGTGCAGGTGCCCAGGCGTTATGTCGAGGCGCTGATCCCCAAGGCGGCTGATGCGGCTGAGGATGCGCCGGTTGATCTGGCGGCGGTGGAGCAGGCGTTCTTGGCAGAGCGAGACCGGATCAGCAATATGATCGAGCCGCACCTGCCCACGACGACGGATGCAGAGGGGATCCGGCAGAAGGCTGGGA
>CAXBOF010000421.1:0-2899 GCA_963977205.1 uncultured Phycisphaera sp.
CCTCTGACGAGACCGCGGAGCTGCGCCGCCGTCAGGCGCCCGGCGCCGATGTCGCCGGCAGCGTCGGGCCGCAGACGCTCACGGGCGTGATCTGCGCCGCAGACGCGGACCTGATCCGCGGCTTCCTGGAGCACCTTTCCGAGAAAGAATACTCCCCCGCCACCATGGCGCGGAAGATCGCCACGCTCCGCAGCTTCTATAAGTGGGCGCTGCGCACGGGCCTAACTTCGACGAACCCGATGACGCTCATCCGCACGCCCCGCCAGTCGAAGCGCCTGCCCAAGGCAATCACGATCGAGCAGATCGAACGTTTACTCTCGGCACCGAGCGACAGCGATGTGCTGGGCCGGCGTGACCGCGCGATGCTCGAGACGCTCTACTCGACGGGTATACGGGTCAGCGAGCTTGTGTCCCTTGAGGTGAGCGATCTGGAGCTGACCAGTGGCGCGATGAAAGTCCGCGGCAAGGGCAAGAAGGAGCGCCTCGTGCCGCTGGGTGCTCACGCCGTCGGCGCGATCCAGGCTTACGTCGAGATGGCCGAGAAAGACCCGCACTTCCAGGCGACCTGGAGCGACGAGACCGCCACGACCAAGCCCTTGTTCCTCAACAAGCACGCCCAGCGTCTGTCGAGCCGATCCGTTCGCCGGAAGCTGGATAAGTACCTGCGTGAGGTCGGCCTTGATCCCTCGATCAGCCCGCACACGCTGCGCCACAGCTTTGCCACGCATCTTCTGGACAACGGCGCGGACCTCCGCAGCGTGCAGGAACTGCTGGGTCACCAGTCGCTCAGTACCACGCAGGTCTACACGCACCTGTCCACGCAACGTCTGCGGAGCGCGTACGACGATGCGCACCCGCGTGCCGAGGCGGGTTGATCAGTCGCCGGTATCGTCGTCTGAGCCTTCGGGTTTGGGCTCGGGCTCGGGACGCCTGACGAAAGATCGCATAGCTTCCATCACCGCCGAGACCCCGGTCTCGGCGTTTTCTATAGGTACGACGGCCCCGACGGTGCGCGCCGGATCGATGAGGACCGCAGTGAGCTGGGCGGGGATTGTCAGACGGTCGATGGTTTTGCGGGGCTCGGTGCTGACGAGGACGGGCATACCCATCGGTGAACGCTTCGCCAGTGATTGCATCTGCTCGGGGAGGACCTCGAGCTCGCCCGAGACCGCTACGACAATCGATCGGTGTCCGAACCAGTACCGCCCGACATCCGATTCATCCAGAGCCGAGACTTCACCGGCCGCGGCGTGCCAGAGCTCGGAGGCAACCTTGCCCGCAAGCTCAAAAACGGCTTGCTCGGCGTCCAATCGGCACATCAACAGCACTACCCAAGGCCCGGACTGCCGCACACGCTCGTCGGCCTGGATCTCGCTGAGTTTCCAGCCCTGATACGCGGGCGAGATCAGGTGCAGGTCGTCGAGTTGGATCCCCGGCTCGATCGGTTCGCGGGGCGGCGTCAGCTGCGCGAGCCTCGAAACCACCCAGCGCCCCGCGGTCGGGATCGTCCACGACGCGACCGCGCCCGGATCGGTCGTCTCGTAAGACGCGTGAAAGCGTCCATCGCCGACCGGGGCATCCAGTGACACGGCCCGGAATGTGTCATCGTTCAACCGAAGCTCGATCAACCCCGCCTGCGTCCGGGCGTGCAGAAGCGATTGGTCCTTGTCAAAGCTGACGACCTCGATGGTGCCCAGCGCCGGGTCGTTGCACTTGCCTTGGTTGTCGAAATTCCAGAGCTGGGGCATCGGCATCGCCGGCACGTGCGGCGCGATCGCCGAGAGAAAGTCGTCCCCCGCGTCGTCCACACGGAAGACGACGGCTTTATTGGGTTCACCCGTGCGCTCGGCGGTGAGCTCGCCCTCGGCAAAGTGCAGCCGAAGACCGGGCAGTTCGAGAGATGAGTGCGCAACGCCCGCGAACGTGCCCTGCCTGAAGATCGCATCGAACTCGGTCGTATGTGCAGAGTCACTGGAGCCGGCCTGGCTGAATGAGAACGTCACGCGGGCGATCTCGGCGAAGGGCGGGCCGGCATAGGCCTCGGTGAACTGTCTTGCTGCTTCGATCGCCGAGGGCTCGGGCTGAGCCATGAGCGCGACATAAAGCACGCCAGCAATCACGAGCATGCCGCGTCCTCCGCACTGACAAGATCGTCGAGCAGTTGGCGCACCGTGCGATCCAGTCCCGGCACGACCAGATCCGGGGCGATCTCGCAGAGCGGCGCGAGCACGAACCGGCGATCGGCGATCCGCGGGTGCGGCACATGCAGGCCCGGCTCGTTGATTTTCGATTCGCCGAAGAGAAGAAGATCCAGATCCACCGTCCTCGGGCCCCACCGCTCGGCCCCGGCCCGATCGCGTCCGAGTGAAGCTTCGATGCGGAGCAACTCTTTGAGCAGCGACTGGGCGTCGAGCGCGGTTTCGATCTGGATGACGCCGTTGAGGTATTTGCCCTGGGCGATCGGGCCCACCGGGTCGGTTTCGATCAGTGAGGACTGCGCGCCAACTGATGTGGAATCGAGCGCCCCGATGGCGCGTACAGCTTCTCTGAGCGTCTGCCGGCGGTCGCCGAGGTTGGAACCCAGCGCGATGTAGGCCTCAGTCATGGATACAGGGTGCGCTCGAACCGGACAAAAAACAAGCCCGACCCCTGTGCATTGGGTCGGGCTTGCCATTTGGGTCTGGTTTACAGTATTCGCTTTGAATCGCGGCTTAGCCGGTGGGCTCGAGCTCGCGGACGCGGTGCTGCACCTGGGCCTTGACGCGGGCGAGGATGGAGCTGTGCATCTGGCTGACGCGGCTCTCGGAGAGATCCAGCGTGGCGCCGATCTCTTTCATGGTCATGCCCTCGAAGTAGTAGAGGATGACAATCAGCCGCTCAGCACGGGACAGGCCCTTGG
>CAXBOF010000422.1:0-2897 GCA_963977205.1 uncultured Phycisphaera sp.
CCGCTCAGGCCGAGCCTTGCGGTGAGCCCGCCGCCGACGAGGTCCATGTCGACGAGGATCGTGCGGAGGCCCGTGAGCGCGTAGGACGCGCCGAGCGACTGGATGAGTGTTGTTTTGCCGTCACCCGGCTCGGCGCTGGTGCAGGCGATGACGACCGAGGTCTTGTCGGAGTAGCCCTGGATCGACTGGAGCGTGTTGCGGAGGTTGTGGACGCTGACGGCCGCGATGCGCTCGTTCTCCGGGTCGTGCCTTTCGAGCTCGGGCAGTGTGCCCAGGAGCGGCGGGAGCGAGCGGATAGTTTCGAGATCGTCGACATAGCGGAATTCGCGGCGGAAGGAGCCGAAGGCGACGACGCCCGCCACGCCCATGAAGGCGCCGGCGACGAAACCCATGCCCGCCAGCATGGGACGCTTGTCGGGCGCCTTGACCGCGGCCGAGGGCGGGCTGACCGGCTCGATGCGTCCCTCTTGCTGGCGGTCCTGATTCAGGCGGAGTTGCGAGCGGCGCTGGATAAGCTCCGAGCGGTTGTACTTGTATTGCTCCAGATCCTCGACATCGCGGGCAATCTTTTCCTGAGCGGCGCGCAGCTCACGCAGACGTTCATCGCGGAGCGAGCGGATCTGCTGACGGAGCACTTGCTGGTCGTAGAGCTGCTGAAGACTGAGTTTATTGGGATCGACGGTTGCGGTGCCGGTGATGACTCGTGCGCGGACTTCCTCGGCCTTGCGGTCGATCATCTGCATGAGCACCTGGCGCTCTTGCTGCAGGTTCTCGACCTCGGGGTATCTGCTGCCCTGGGTCTGGATGAGGTGCTGGATGCGTGAGTCGAGCTCGTCGCGTTTGTTCAGCAGCGACATCAGCTGCGGGTCCTGGTCGGCCATGTCCTCGGGCTGGAGTTCTTTTGGGTCGACGGAAACGCTTTGAGGCTCTTTCTCGGCTTGCTGTTTCTTCAATTCGATCGTGATGCGGAGTTCGTCGAGTTCGCGCTGGATGCCGGCCAGCTCGCTTTCGAGGTTTGCGATCTGCCCGGTCAGGTCGGTTGAGCCGTACTCGCGCGTGGCGATCTGGATCGACTGCGTGATGCTCTGGATCTGTCCATCGAGTTCGCGGATTTTGTTGTTGAGCTCGCTTTCCTCGGCGGCGATGCTGTTTCTGGCCTTCTCCTGCTTCATGAAGGCTTCGACCACCGAGACCAGGGCCTCGCGCGCGGTCTTCGGGTCTTCGGTGGTGCAGGTCGCGGTGAAGTAGGACTTGTTCTTTTTGAAGTCGATGGAGATCGCGCTCTCAAGCTTGCTGGCGCCGCGCTCGGCTTTGGGCCAGCCGACGGCCTGGAGTTCGGGGTCGTCGGCGGCGTCGAGGAGCACAACGTCGGAGGCGAATTGGAGCGATTTGCGCTCGACGAAGTCCGTGAACTTGCCCTCGACGTCGATCGATTCGCCTGTGATGCTTTTGATGTTTTCTTGGACCATGATGCGCACGCGGCTCTCGTATTCGAGGCCCTTGCGTGTGTATCCGATCACGGCAAAGATCAGGCCCAGCAACGCAGCTGTCGTGATGGTCAGGGGCACGCGCCCGCGGATCGACCGCTTGGCGAGTGTGACCAAATCGAGCGCCTGATCCTCGGCCCCGATGGGGATGAATTCGTCTGGCGTCTGCTTGTGCATCGGGCCTTCGTGTTCGTGCATTGAACTGCTCACTCGAGTCCCTCCGCCACGGTCTCGATCACCGGGTCCAGTGCTGGGTCGATTTCCTCCAGCACGCGGACGACGTCGGCGCTCGGCCTGTCGCTGTCGAAGATGATCTGAATCTGGGCTGATCCCAGCAGGTTCCGCCTGCGATTCTCAGACGCTCCTCGTACGCCGCTCAGGTCAGCGTAGATCGCCTGAGCCGGCTCGGGCATGCCCTGCGTGGGCAGAGCAAAGAAAAGCCCGATGGTTATCTGCATTGGTTTGCCGAAATCGCCGGTCCGCGCGAATCGGAAGATGGTCAGATCCCGCTCCTGGCCTGCAAAGTTCGCTTTGGTGGTCTCAGAGCCGGTTGGTGTCCATCCGGTCGCGGGGTAGCAGCGCATGGGGTAGTGGCCCTGCATGTCCCTGACGTCCGTGCAGTGGACCATGACGAGGCGGAAACGGTCGTTCTCGCTGGCATAGCCGCGATGCAGGACGCGGTTGGGGCGGAGCATCTCAAGCACCTGAGGCGGGGCGGTTGAGAGGTCGCGGCCTGTCCAGTTGCCCACGCGGTAGGGGATGCGGTCGATCGTCCGTGCGACGGTCTCGAAGTAGCCGTCGACGTTTTCGGGGGCCTGCGGGTTGAGCGTGCCGACGGCCATGAGACCGACGAGCATCGCCCCGGAGATCACGGGGATCACCAGGCGTTTGAGCGAGTTGGAGGAGAGCTTTGCCATGTTTATTCGCGCATCGCTCCGTAGTTGAGGACCGGCAGTTCCATCCAGCGGAGCAGCCTCATGATCGCCCACAGGACGACCAACGCGACGACCATCATGAACCAGCCCGAGAGGTCGTGGAAAGCGGTCGCGGTGCTCTCGCTGGCGTAGCCGTAGAACATGACCGTGGGCATGAGTCGCAGGATGTTGACGACGACCGCGAGCAAGGGGCTCGAGGCGAGCAGTAGCGTGCGGACCATTGGGCGTGCGGGGATCGAGAAGGCGAAGGTGTAGGTGACGACGAAGAGGGCGGCGACCATGCGCATGCCGTTGCAGGCTTCGGCGATGACGACGTTGTGGCCGTTGATGATCAGGGCGTTGCCCGAGCGGACGACGGGCACCCCGAAGAGATCGAGCAGATACTGCGAGCACCGGGCGCTGACTTCCTGCAGTGGGCCAGCCAGGGCCAGGCGGATCGTTGCGGGGATGGGCAGCAGGAAGAGCAGGGCGAAGG
>CAXBOF010000423.1:0-2895 GCA_963977205.1 uncultured Phycisphaera sp.
CGGACCGCCAGCCACCGATAGGGAGATTCGCCTGGGCTGGTTTCGAGCGCGAGTTCCTCGCCGTGGCGCCCGAACTGGTTCATCGTCGGGTACTGACGCCGAACGCGGTCGAAGAGCTCGAGGACTGTTTCGCGGCTCTTGGTCAGCTCAAGCTTCAGGCTGACCTTGAGATTGATGTACGCATCCGAGACCAGCGCCTTGAGGCTGTCGAGCGTGTCGTATGAAGTGACTCCGGACATGGCGATCCTTCCTCCGTGCAACCATGATCGGCCGGGCCTGCAGGATACGCGGTCCTTGTCGCGCACGTTCCGCATCCACAGCGCATACACCCGAACTTCTGTCGTCTGGGGTGTCGGCTGTGCGCTTTGCCCCACTGCTAGTGGCGGATCTCAAAGCCCGTCTCACCCGGCTCAATGGGCATCGGAACCGAATGAGCACCCTCAACCCGCCCGTACGCTTTCTGCGGGATCCGCTGGATGCACCGGTCCAGATCGGCTGGCGGGCCCTGGACGTGCATGAGGACCGATCCGTCGGCCTCGTTGCGAACCCAGCCCGTCAGGCCCATTTCGCGGGCGACCGCGCGGGCGGTCATCCGGAATCCGACGCCCTGCACGAGGCCGGTGAATTGGACCTGTCGGCGCTCCACGGGTGAGCCTAGGTCCGAGATCCGGGGTTTGAGGCGTGTTTCAGCGCTCTGAGGGGCCATGGTTTGAACTTCGATTGATCAACCCGAAACCCGTGCTACCGTTTTGGTAGAAGCAGGCAGTGCGCGACCCCACCGGTCCGCTGTCCGGGAGCCATCAGGGCATTCACCGGCAGGGACAACCCACCCAGGCGCGCCAATGCCCCTTGAACCATCGGAATCGGCGTTTTGCCGAGCCGGCGTCAGCATCGCCGGCGGACTGCTGCATGGTCGCCTGCGCTGCGATCGCTGCGGATTGAGAGACGAAGAACGGAAACTCTGGGGAGAGCCCCACTGCAAAGAGGCACGGATCAGCCTGTGATGCACGACTCGACCGGCAATGACGATGTTCAGCGCGTCCGCGACGCGTCGGACATCGTCCGCGTGGTCGGCGAACACATCGAGCTCCGCGCCAAGGGCCGTGAGTACGTCGGCCTCTGCCCGTTCCACGACGACAAAAAGCCCTCGATGAACGTCGTGCCCGCCAAGCAGATCTTCCACTGTTTCAGCTGCGGGGCCGGCGGCGACGTGTTCACGTTCGTTCAGGACTACCACAAGATGACCTTCCGCGAGGCGCTCAAGTTCCTCGCCGAGCGGGCAGGCGTGAAGCTCGAGTCCCGCGGCCGGCGGCGGACCGCCTCGGATGACGCCGACAGCGTGAGCCGAAGCATGCTGCTCGAAGCCAACGAGTTGGCGGACAAGTTCTTCCGCATGATCCTGCGCCACCCCGAGCACGGCAAGACGGCGCGAGAACTCATCGATCGCCGCGGCATCACGCAGGACATGGTCGACGCTTTCGGTCTCGGGGCCGCCCCCGACCGGTGGGACGGCCTTGCGATCTATCTCAACGAGAAAGGGCACAGCCTCGATCCGTTCCTGAATGTCGGGCTCCTTAAGAGCTCCGACCAGGGCAAGGGCCCTTACGACGCCCAGCGGAATCGGCTTGTTTTCCCGATCCGCGACCAGATCGGGCGCGTGGTCGCCTTCGGGGGTCGGCGGATCAACGACGAGGACGAGCCCAAGTACATCAACAGCGCCGAGTCGGTGCTCTTTGACAAGTCCGGCACGCTCTTTGGGCTCGATCTTGCCAGCCGATCGATTCAGAAGGAAGGCGTCGCGGTTGTTGCCGAGGGGTACACCGATGTCATCGCCTGTCACCAGGCGGGGCTGACCAACGCGATCGCGACGCTGGGAACGGCGCTGACGCCCAAGCACGCCAAGCTGCTGCAGCGGCTATGCCACACGGTTGTGCTGCTGTTCGATGGCGATGAAGCGGGCCAGAAGGCCGCCGACCGCGCGGTGGAGGTGTTCCTGACGCTCCCGATCGACGCCAAGATCGCGACGCTTGCGGGCCACACCGACGCCAAGGACCCGGACGAGCTGCTCAAACGCGAGGACGGTCTTGCGGTCATGCGCACCGCGATCGCCAATGCGACTGAGCTCTTGGAGTACTCGGCGGCTCACAGCAGGCACCGACCGAATCGCACCGTCACCGCTCGCTGAACGCGGAGATTCTGGGCTGCCTGCTTGCGATGCCCGAGCGCTGGATCTCACTGGGTGACGATGTGGATCGGCTCTGCGCGGCTGTGGGCGGCACGCGGTATCAGGCCGTGTACGAAGCCATGCTCACCGCTGCTGAGAACACCGGGCGAACCGAGATGAACACCGTTGTCGACCAGCTGCGCCAGCGTGACGAGGACCACCGCGTCGTCGTGCAGCTCGAGCAGGACGTGACACGTCGGCTGGGCGGCAATCGCGAGCAGATCGCCGAGACGCTGCGGGTCTGCCTGCGGGATCTTGCCCAGATCGACACGGTTGTCGAAGCCAAGCCAGAGACATTTGCGGACCGTATGGCCCGCGTGAAAGCGATGAAAGAGAAGTCGGGGCCCAACACCAGGCTCCTTCCTCGTGTGTCCGGCGTCGCCGGTCAGGCGGGGAGCCCGGCCCGAGAGGATCGGGACGCGTAAAGTACCCGGCGCCAGGATCGGCACCGGCTTGAGAAAGGGACGGAAGAGTGCTTCAGCAGTACCACCCAGCTCTGAACAACCTGATCCAACTCGGCAAAGACCGCGGCTGGCTCAGCTACGAAGAGGTCAACAACACGATCCCCGACGAGATGATCGAGCCCGAGGCGCTCGATGAACTGCTCGTCACGCTCGACAGCCATTCGATTGAGCTGGTCGACGAGCTCGAGTTCCGCGCCCGCATTTACC
>CAXBOF010000424.1:0-2889 GCA_963977205.1 uncultured Phycisphaera sp.
TCGGTTTTCTCGCGGTTGAACTGGATGAAGACGAGGTTCCAGACCTCGAGCACGTTCGGGTCGTCCTGGTTGACTAGGCTGGCGGCGTTGCGGCCACCGATACGGTCGAAGTGGATCTCCGAGCACGGGCCGCAGGGACCGGTGTCGCCCATCTCCCAGAAGTTGTCCTTGGAGTCGCCCGGCAGGACGTGGTCGGCGGGGAGGTACTTGAGCCAGAGATCGCGGGCCTCGGTGTCGGGGGCGAGGTCCTGGGATGGGTCGCCCTCGAAGTAGGTCGCGTAGAGACGGTCGGCGGGAAGCTGGCAGACCTCGGTGAGGAACTTGAATGACCACTCGATGATCTCGGTCTTGAAGAAGTCGCCGAAGGACCAGTTGCCGAGCATCTCGAAGAAGGTGTGGTGGTAGGTGTCGAGCCCCACGTCGTCGAGGTCGTTGTGCTTGCCGCCGGCGCGGATGCACTTCTGGGAGTTGACCGCCCGCTTGACGCCCGCGAGTTGGCTGCCTTTCTCGACGGTGCCGAGGAAGCAGGGTTTGAACTGGTTCATGCCCGCGTTGGTGAAAAGGAGTGTGGGGTCGTCAACGGGGGCAGCGGGGCTTGAGGGGACGAAGGTGTGCTCGTGCCCGGGGAGGTTGACGAAGTAGTCGATGAAGGCCTGCCGGATCTGGCTGGCGGTGGTGGGGACGGTTGTCGGCTGGGTGGACATGGGAATGCGGGCTCCGCGTTCATTCTGAGTGGCTCTTGCTGCCGACATGGTAGAAGGGCGGGCGCGTGATTCCTCCGATCCCGCCGATTCGGGGCCCTTGCCCTGAGATCCGAAAGGCAACGATTCAATGAAGCGATACGACCTCTGTGTGATCGGCTCCGGGCCTGCGGGGCAGCACGCGGCGATCCAGGCGGCCAAGCTGGGCAAGCGGGTGTGCGTGGTCGAGAAACGCCATGCTGTCGGGGGCGTGGCGGTCAACACGGGGACGATCCCCTCCAAGGCCCTGCGCGAGGCGATCCTGAACGTGGGCAACCTCTCGATTGCCTGCCCGACGCAGGCCGACTTCGCCTCGGTCCGGACGGCTCTTTTTTCCAGCCTCCGCCGAAGCTGCTCACGCGTCATCGGCAATGAGATCGAGACCGTCGAGACGAACCTCCGCAAGAACAACATCGACATCTACCACGGCGTGGCCAGCTTCCGCGACCCGCACACACTCGTCATCAACTCCGAGATGGAGGAGATCGTGCTGCAGGGGGATTACGTCTTTATTGCCGTCGGAACCGAGCCGGCGCTGCCAAAGGGCATTGGCTTTGACGGCAAGACGATCCTGAGCTCGGACGATATCCAGAGCATGACCGCGGCCCCGCACTCGCTGATCGTTGTGGGCGGCGGCGTGATCGGGACCGAGTACGCCACGATGATGCAGACGCTGGGCGTGAAGGTCACGCTCATCGAGGGACGCAGCCGACTCCTGGAGTTCGTGGATGCCGAGCTCATCGAGGCGCTGCAGTATCACTCGCGCCAGATGGGTATGACGCTCAGGCTCGGCGAGAAGGTGACCAAGATCAGTGTGATCGACGCCGTCCCCGGCGCGCGGACGGTCAACGGCACGATGGCTGAGGCGGAGCTGGAGTCGGGCAAGACGCTCCGGGCCGATGCGCTGTTGTACTGCATCGGTCGTCAGGGCGCGACAAAAGAACTCGGGCTCGAGAACGCGGGCTTGACCGCAGACAACCGCGGGCGGATCGAAGTAAACGAGCACTACCAGTCGAGTGCGCCGCACATCTACGCGGCGGGCGATGTCGTGGGGTTCCCGGCCTTGGCGTCGACGAGCTACGAGCAGGGGCGTCTGTCGGCGTGCCACATGTTCGGCGTGCCGTGCGAAACGATGTCCAAGCTCTTGCCCTACGGCATTTACTCGGTGCCCGAGATCTCGATGGTCGGCTGGACCGAGGAGCAACTGACGGATGAGGCGATCCCGTACGAATCGGGCGTTGCCAGCTACGGCGAGATCGCCCGCGGTCACCTCTTAGGCGAGGAGTTTGGCATGCTCAAGATGCTGATCCACCAGGAATCGCACGTCGTCCTGGGCGTGCACGCCATCGGCGCCGGCGCGACGGAGCTGATCCACATCGGGCAGACGGCCATCGCCTTCAAGGCGACGGCGGAGTACTTCGTCAACGCGGTGTTTAATTATCCGACACTGGCCGAGTGCTACAAAGTGGCGGCGATGAATGGGATGAACAAGCTCAAGGGTGTGTAGATCATCGTGCTCCCTCTCCCCTCGGGGGAGAGGGTTGGGGTGAGGGGGCTGGGTGCCACGGCTTGTTCTCAAGCCGTGCTTGTGCGCTCGAACAACACGCCGGCACGGCTTGCCGAGGACGGACAAGCCGTGGCATCCGGCGAACCTACCCTTCCCTCGTGGCGAAGAAAACAACACGCAAAAAGAAGGTGACCAAGAAGCCCGCCGAGCCCGAGCGGCTGGAGGGGCTCGAGCACCCGGTGCCCGGGACGTTCGGGGAGATCCTGGGGCAGGAGCGGGCGGTCGAGCAGATCGAGCGGGCGCTCGAGGCCGGCCGGATGCACCACGCCTGGATCTTCCACGGGCCGCGGGGCGTCGGGAAGTACACGACGGCTTTGGCGTTTGCGGCACTGGCCCTTGATGACACGACCGGGCGGGATCTCTCGGGCAACCTGTCGGTTGACCCGGAGAGCCGGGCGCAGACGCTGCTCAAAGCCCGCTCGCACCCGGATCTGCATGTGATTACGAAGGAACTCGCCCGGTTCAGTGAGGACTCGAAGGTCCGCTCGGCGAAACTGGCGACCATCCCCAAGGACGTCGTCGAGCAGCACTTGCTCAGGCCCTCGGCCCTTGCGGCCAAAATCACGCCCGGTGGCTCGGCGA
>CAXBOF010000425.1:0-2886 GCA_963977205.1 uncultured Phycisphaera sp.
GTGATGACCATGTCCACCACACCCTTGCCGGTCAGCGGCAGGTTGCATTCCTTGAGGATCTTCGCGTCGCCCTTCTTGGAGACGTGGTCCATCATGACGACGACCTTCTCGACGCCAGCCACGAGGTCCATCGCGCCGCCCATGCCCTTGACCATCTTGCCGGGGATCATCCAGTTGGCGATGTCGCCATCCTGCGAGAGCTGCATCGCGCCGAGGATGCACATGTCGATGTGCCCGCCTCGGATCATGCCAAAGGAATCCGAACTCGAGAAGAAGCTCGATCCGGGCAGCGCGGTGACGGTCTGCTTGCCCGCGTTGATGAGGTCAGCATCGACCTTGTCCTCGGTCGGGAATGGACCGATGCCGAGCAGGCCGTTCTCCGACTGCAGCCAGACCTCGATGGGCTTGCCATCGGGCCCTGTCGGGATGTGATTGGCCACGAGCGTGGGCATCCCGATGCCGAGGTTGACGAGGAAGCCGTCGCGGAGTTCTTTGGCGGCTCGCTGAGCGATCTGGTCACGTGTGAGTGGCATTGAGCGTTCCCTCCCCCAGCAGTGTACGGGGGAAGGCGCTCGAAAGCGGGTGGGACAGGCTGCCCGATCCTGTTGGGCCGGTCGGACCGGGATTGGCTCCCCGGCTCGTCGGCGGGCCGAGCGGGCCGGGGCCGTTGTGCTCGAATTTCGGGGGCGGGCCAGGTTCTTTGGGTTGCCCGACGGGGCTCATGTCTCCGCCGTCGCCACCGGCAAGCTGATTCCTCGGCCCGGTCGAGCGTCCATCCTCGACCCACTGCAACTGCCTGATCGTCTCGCCGACCGTGCGGATCGCCCGCTCGATCCGGGGCGCGAAGTCGCGCTTATGGATCTCGTTGATCGTCTCGGCGTCCGTGTGCACGAGCACGTCCGAGGTCGGCTCCTCGGCCCGGTCAGGCGGTAAGGGCCTGCGTTCGACATCGCATTTGGCGAGCAGCTTGGCCGCCTCGACATCGCGATCGGCGCCCTTCTCCTGTGTGAGATACAGCACAGCGTTTGATTTGAGATTTTCCATAAAGGCGCCGGAGCTCTTCCGAGCTCGACGGCGCAGAGGGGTCTACAACTGGACCGGCTCCCGGGGCGGGCTCAATCAGCTCGGCCTGGCGTCGCCTTCGCCTTCGAGCCGATAGCCCGCGTCCTCCCAGCCTTTGATGCCGCTCTCAAAGTCTCGCACGCCGGTATAGCCAGCCTGCTCGAGCTTCTCGGCCGCCCGCTCGGACGCATCGCACGACGAACTCGCGCAGTACACCACCACTGGGTCGGAGCGGTTGCTCACCTGCTCATCGATCTTGTCGACAAAGTTCGACTCACTCAGCGGCACACTCACCGATCCGGGAATGTGCTTCTGCTCGTAAGAGTCCTGATCGAGCACATCGATCACCGGCACGCGCCGTGGACCTTCAAGTACTCGCTTCAATTGTTCTGCTGTCAGTGTCTGCATCACGCCCTCCTTTGCGTTGGCGTTTCGTGTGAACACAGACACCATCACACTCGCGCGCGAAAGGGCGATGAAAGCCGGATGAAAGTCGAATCATGTGCGACAGAAAGAGCAGAAACTGACTCAGCATTTCCGCTGGCGTCCCTCGATCGTGAGCGAGGTGCGTTTCTTCGCTTTGCGTTTGGGCAGCACCACCCGTATCAGTGCGAACACGCCGCAAACCGCGATCGCCGTGACCACCCAGAATTGCCAGTCACCCAGTGGCATCAGACGACCCGCGTCAGAATCTGGTACACGAGCGTCGCCGCGATGTACGCCAGACTCGACATCCACGCGAACTGGAGCCCGGCCCACTTCCAACCGCCGGCCTCCTTGGCTGTCACGACGAGCGTGGGCAGACATTGGATCGCCAGCACGAAGAACACGAGCATCGCCCAGCTTGTCGCGGGCGTGAAGACGAGCGAACCATCGTCGCGCGTCGCGCCGGAGACGGCCGCCAGCACGCCCTCGTCCTCGGTGTCATCAGTGCCCGCGATCTGCACCGCCATCGTCGAGACAAAAACCTCCCGGGCCGCGAAACTAGCGAGGATGCCGACCGTCAGCTGCCTATCTGCGCCCATCGGCGCAAAGATCGGCTGGGCCGTCGCGCCGATTCGGCCCAGGAACGTCCGCCGCGCTGCATACTTCGTGTCTTCCGCGTCTGCCTGCGCAAGCAATTCGTCCGCGTCATCGGGCTGGGCCTCGGCCACAACCGCCGCCTGCTCGCGCAAGCCCTCGGCCACGGGCGAGGGCTCCGATCCCGGGTATGCACCCAGCCACCAGAGCACGACCGAGATCGCCAGGATCACCGTCCCCGCCTTGCGCACAAAGAGCCAGCCGCGACCGAGCGCCTGCTTCGTCGCACCGACAAGGCTCGGCAGCTGGTACCGCGGGAGTTCGAGCGCCATGGGCCTGCTCTTGCCGCGCAGCAAAGTGCCCCGCGCCAGGATCGCGCTGAGCAGACCCGCCGCGATCCCGATCGCGTAGCACATCGTGAACGCCAGCGCCTGCTTCGTGCTGCTGCCCGGGAACAGGATCTGCGTCAGCAGCACGTACACCGGGATGCGGGCCGAGCAGCTCATAAACGGGATCACCAGGATCGTCGCCAGCCGATCGCGCCGATCGGGCACCGCGCGGGCCGACATGATCGCCGGGATTGCGCACGCGTGCGCCGACAACAACGGCACAAAGGCGTGACCGGGCAAACCAAAGGGCCGAAGCAACCGATCAATCACGAACGCCGCCCGAGCCAGATACCCGGTCTGCTCTAGGACTGCGATCAGGAAGAACAAGAGCACGATCTGGGGCAGGAAAATCACCGTCCCGCCCACCCCCGCGATCACGCCATCGGTCAAGAGATCCCGGATCGGACCGGCCGGC
>CAXBOF010000426.1:0-2886 GCA_963977205.1 uncultured Phycisphaera sp.
CCCAGCGCTGCGCCCGCGACGGCTCCCAAAAAGAGGCTCGGCGCGAACACGCCTCCCGAGCCGCCCGAGGCGAGCGTAAAGACCGTGCCGACCATCTTGAGCAGGACAAGCAGCATCAGCAGAATGACCGATTTCGCGATAATCGAGCCCGAGGTGTAGGCGTTCGGATCGAGCAGCTCGCGGATCGTCATGTAGCCGTTGCCGTAGAACATCGGCACATCGACGCCGCTCTCGGGGTGAGCCGCCCGCAGTGCATAAATAAACCCGAACCCGAGCAAGCCCAGCGCCAGGCCGCCGGTCACCGGCTTGAGCACCGGGTGGATCTTCCAATCCTCGTAGAGATCCTCGCCTTTGTGCAATAGCTTGTTGAAAGCGACGGCCACAAGCCCGCACACGGCGCCAAGCAGAACGAAACCTGGCAGCTCGAAGATCGAGAACGTGTACCCGTGCAGGTCGCCGGGTGTGGCAAAGATCGCGTGGTTCTCGCCCAGAATCGCCTGGGTCGTCGCCTGGCTGAAGACGCTTGCAACGACGATCGGGGCAAAGGCTTTCACCGAGAAGTCGCGCAGCAGGATCTCCAGCACGAAGAAGACGCCCGCGATGGGGGCGTTGAAGATCGAGCTGATGCCCGCTGCCGCGCCGCACCCGACGAGCGTGCCCATGTGCTCGCGCGTCATGTGCAGCCGCTGCCCGACCACCGAGCCCACTGTCGCGCCGATCTGCACGACCGGGCCTTCGGTGCCCGCCGAGCCGCCCGAGCCGACGGTCAGAACCGAGGTAATCACCTTCACGACGCCGATGGGCCAGCGGATGATCCCGCCCCGCTTGATGAGCGCGTTCATGACCTGTGGCACGCCGTGACCCTTGGCCTCGGACGCGAAGAGCTGGATGAGCACGCCAGACAGCGCCATGCCCACCACGGGCGTTGCGATCAGCAGCCACGACGCGCCGCTCTGCGCGTGCATCACGTGCTCATTGACGTACTCGAGTGTCTTGTCAAAGGCGATCGCGCCGAGTCCGGTCAGCGATCCGATGATCGCGCCGATGATGATGAGCCACCACTCCGTGCCATGCCCGGAGTTCCAGGGCTTCCGCCCCGTCGGCCTCTGCCTGCCGAGATTTGTTAAAAACGATGCCACGCCTTCGACTCTAGCAGGCGCATCGCCCAGTGGCGGGGGCTTCCAGCCTCCGTTGAATCAGAGATCCGATCGTCAGGCCGCCGAACCCGAGGTCTGCTTCTTCGTCAGCCGCTCAAGCTCTTCCTCGGAATCGATGAGGAGCGCCTCGACCTTGGGCGCATCGGGCAAAGGCTTGCCCTTGGCATCCGTCAACGCCCGGCCATCAAGTGTGTACAGGATCGGCACGGGGTTGTCCTTCAACTGGTTCTTAAGGGCCAGTTCGAGCTCTTTCTGCTTGGCCTCATCCAGCTCGCCCCATTTGCCCCGCCCCCGGCATTTAGGGAATCGGCTGCATCCGAGCCAAGGCCCACGGGCACCCTCGCGCAGGTTCAGCGGGCTCTCGCACGTCGGGCATGGCAGGTCAGTCTCAAACGGCGGCGGGGCCTTGGGCACCGCAAAGCCTTTCTTGTCGATGTTGATGATCACGCCCGTCTCGCCGGCCGTTTCACCCTCTTCCAAGGGCGTCGCCAGGAAATCGCCGAAGCGGCCGGACTTCTTGACCATTGGCCGTCCCGTCACCGGGCAGGCGATGTTGATGTGCTCGGCGAACTTGGGTCGGCCCTCGCGGTCGCAGGGCACCGCGTACTTGCAGTCGGGGTACTGCGAGCAGCTAAGGAATCGGCCGTTCTTGCCGAAGCGGTAGACCAGCGATGAGCCGCAAGTCTCGCAGCGGTATTCCTTGGGCGCGGGCACGACCTCGGCCTTGGCGTGGCTGAGTTCTTCGTGAGCCTTCTCGAGCGCCTCGCTGAACGGGCCGTAGAACTTGCTGAGCATGTCGATCCAGTCGAGGTGGTCCTCCTCAATCTTGTCGAGCTGGGTCTCCATGTCTCGGGTGTAGCCGATGTCCATGATCGTCGGGAAAGCCTCGACGAGCTTGGCCGTCACGACTTCACCAAGGTCCGTCGCGTGGAACCGGCGCTGGATCAGCTCGACGTAGTTGCGGTCCTGGATCACGCTGATGATCGAGGCGTACGTCGAAGGTCGGCCGATGCCCTCGGATTCGAGCATTTTGATCAGGCTCGCCTCGGTGTACCGCGGAGGCGGGTTCGTGAACTTCTGCATCGGATCGACCGCGAACGCCCGCGCGTCATCGCCCTCGGCAAGCTTGGGCAGTGTCTGCTCGTCGGCCGACACGGGCACGCCCGCCACGCGGTAGAAGCCGTCGAACACGAGCACGCGCCCCGTGGCGCGGAACGTCAAGGGCTTTGACTTGTCTGTGCCGCCCTTGATGTTGACACCCGTCGAATCCCATTGGGCAGGGGTCATCTGGCAGGCGACAAACCGTTCCCAGATCAGCTTGTAGATCTTGAACTGATCCTCGGTCAGCGCCTTCTTGACCATGTCGGGCGTGCGGGCCGGGTCCGTCGGGCGGATCGCCTCGTGCGCCTCCTGGGCAGCCTTATTGCTCGACGAATAGAAGTTGGGCTTCTCGGGCAAGTAAGAATCGCCGAACGTCTTCTCAATGTAGGTGCGGGCAGCGTTCAGCGCTTCACCAGCGATGTGCGTCGAGTCGGTACGCATGTAGGTGATCAGACCCACAGGCCCTTCGCCCGGCACGTTCACACCCTCATAGAGCCCCTGGGCTGCCCGCATAGTCCGCTGCGCGCCGAAGCCCACGCGGTTGGACGCCTGCTGCTGGAGCGTGGATGTAATAAAGGGTGGCGAGGGTCGCGAGCTGGTCCGCTTGGTCTCGATCGAGTCGATCGAC
>CAXBOF010000427.1:0-2879 GCA_963977205.1 uncultured Phycisphaera sp.
GCTTGGCCTGACGCTTGTCGAGTTCGAAGGCGATGGGTTTGAGTTTGGGCGGGATCGTCTCGATGAAGTGCGTGTACGCCTTCGACGCGGCCTCGTCATCGGTGTTGCAGGTCATGGCGATGTAGAGCAGGGCCGCGGCCTCGGAGCAGGCGGCATCGAGCTCGCTGCGATCGATCAGCCACGACTCGAGCTCGGCGGCGCTCGTGACGGAGCGGACCAAGAGATCCTGATAGAGCGGCTCAAGCTGGGAGAGATCCGTCGCGTCGATGTCGGCGGGGACGAAGGTCGTGTTGATCGTGGGCATTGGCGGCTCCGTGCATGGGTGATTCCCGGAGTCGATGGTATGCGCCCGAAAAAGACACCGACCGAGCGGTGTGCTCGGCCGGTGTGTAAATCAAAATGAGCTGGTAGCGAAGATTTAACCGCGACGGAGGTTGCGGATGATCTCTTCCTGCTGGCGGAACCAGTCGTCGGTGAGGTTCTGCATGAGGCCGAGGTTGGGGTTGATGTCAACCATGCGCTTGATTCGAGCGAGGTAGCTCTCGGCTCGTTTCAGGAAGCCGCCGCGCTGGTTGACGCCGACGCTCTGAGCGTTGCCCAGTTCCATGCGGTACTTGGTGATGACCTCACCCAGGCGAGTGTCCTGGTAGTCGACCTCTTCGCGATACTCGCGCTGATGCTTTTCGGCCAGTGAAACGGGGTAGGGGATGCCCTCGACCTCTTCACCGACCCAGACGATCTCGCCGACGCTCTTTTCGAGCAGCGCCTGGAGTTCCTGAACCGTGCTCGCGGTGCCGGCACTGAACTTGCTTTCCTCGGCCTGGATGGCGTCGAGTGTGAGGATGTAGTCGCCCTTGTTGAGGATGTGCTCGCCGGTGGTGTCCTGGTAGAACTTGACCTCGCCCGTGGCCTCATCGAGGTCGTAGGAGAGAGGGATATTGATCTGCATGGACTTCATGATCTGCGGGTCTTTGTTGCCGCGAGCGGAGATCTGCTCCATCTTGTAGAGATATTCCTCGAGGCCGCGACCCTCGACCGCCACGAGCTGGCCGCTCCAGCCGGTGCAGGCGCCGAAGTTGCCCTTGGGCATGAAGTAGAGCTCTTCGATCGTAATAGCGGTCATCGCGGCCGCTGAGATCGCGCTCTCGATCCAGCCAACGATCTGAAACTTGGGCTTGTACTCGTTCTGGAGCAGATCGGAGAGACGCTGAATTTCGAGTCCCAGTCCGCCGCCCGAATTCACTTTGAAGACAACCAGATCGACGCCTTCTTCTTCGAGCAGCGGGATCGCCTCGCGGAGCGGCTTGGCGGCGAACTGCATGCCGACCATGCCCTCGGCGGTGATGATGGCGGCGCGGGTGACGCCGGGCACACGTTCCCATGACTTCTCTTTTTCGTCTTCGGTCTTGACCGCGAAGCCTTCATCGCCCGAGGGGATGGGCTCATCGGAATCGCGGACGATTTCTTCGATATCTGCGGGGGAGATGAACATCTCCGGGCCGACGCCCAGGTCGAGCCAGATGTAGCCGTTCTGCTCTTTGACGATGGTGCCCTTGAGTTCCCGGCCGTCTTTGAGTTTGACGATGTCCTGCTCGGGCTCATAGAGAGTGGCGGCCGCCATCGCGCGGGGCGTGGCGACGAGCATCGCCAGGGCGATCGCGAGTGTTGCGATGCGGTTTCTGAGGGTCATTTGTTTCACCTTTCGTGTGTCTGATTCGGTTCGTCTCGTGTGCAGTAGCTTGCGCGAGCGGGTGGTTTAGCCCCCGCCGCCGCCGCGGGTGCGCTCGAGGCGTTTCTCGTTCTCGATCTGCTGGCGCTGGAGTTCGAGCTGGACCCGGAACTGCTGGCCCGGGTCGAGGACTTCGCCGTACTTGTTGAGCAGGGCGATGGCCTCGTTGATGATTCTGGTGCGCTGGGCGCGGGCGGCGTTGCGCGCCTTGGAGCCGTCTGGGTCGTTGCGCATCTGGCGCTCTTGGACATTGCCCAGGTCGAACTGGAGTCTGCGGAGTTTCTGGGCGGCCCGCTCGATACCGGTGGACCAGCTGTCGAGTTCGCGCCGGGCAGCGTCGGTCTCGCCGTCCTCGTCCTTATCGTCGAGGACGTGCGCTCGATCCTCGATGCCCATCTGAAAGAGCAGGTCATCGAGTGAGTCCGCGGTGCCCTTTGAGATCTGCAGCTTGTAGGCGAGATCGGAAGTGAGCGTGAGCGAATCGTTGCCGAGGCCTCGCACGAGATCGGAATTGGTGTCTGCCCGCTCATCCTGGCCGTCGTCGGTCAGCAGGATCCAGCCCGGCTCCTCGCCGACGAGATAAACGGGCTTGCCGTTCTCGATGCGGTAGCTGAGGACGTAGCTTTTCTTGATCATGGCTTCGACGATCTTTGGATCGTGCCCGCCCTCGATGGCCATGCCCTTGACGTAGGCCTCCCGGAGTGATTTCTGTTTGTCGCGGACGACCTCGTCGCCCATCGAGCCAAAGAGCTCATCGAGCCCGCCGACGCCGCCCATGCGGCCGTCGCTGGTGAAGTAGATGTCGTTTTTGACGAGCGGGAGGAAGGCCATGCCGCTCATGGCGCGCTCAACCCAGAAAACGACCTGGGGCTGCTTCTCCCATTTGGCGCGCATCTCGCTCGTGAACGCGGGATGGATGGCCTCGGCGATCGAGTATTCCTCGAACTCACCCTGATCGTCGGCCTTCTCCTCTGCGAAGCCTTCGAGCTGCTTCCAGTCGGCATTGCACTTGACGATGATGACATCCGCGTTCATCTCGCGGGCCTTCTCGAGTGCGTCGTTGACGGGGGTGTAGCTGACGTCCCAGCCGAAGCGACCACCGAGCTCCATGACATAGACGCGGAGCGCGTTGTCGGGGATGTTCTCGTCG
>CAXBOF010000428.1:0-2862 GCA_963977205.1 uncultured Phycisphaera sp.
CGCTCAACCTCGCGGCCCTCTACTCGCTGCCCGTCATCTACATCATCGAAAACAACGGCTACTCGATGGGCACCGCCATCAGCCGACACTCCGCAAACTCCGACAACCTCATCGCGCGCGGCGAGGCCTTCGGCATCAAGAGCGTCGAGATCGACGGCCTGAACATCCTTGACGTTTACGATCAGTTCAAGCCGCTCGTCGACGATTGCCGCGACATGCAGCGCCCCGCGTTCGTCGACTTCAAGACCTACCGCTACCAGGGCCACTCGATGAGCGACCCCCAGAAGTACCGCACCAAGGACGAGGTCGATTCCTTCAAGGAGAAGGACTCGATCGCCAACCTGCTGAGCCACCTCATGAGCGAGCGCGAAGCGATCGACGAGGACGGCTGGAAAGACATGCGGAAGGAGATCGCCGACATCGTCCGCGAGGCCGTGCAGTTCGCCGAGGATGCCACAGACCCGGACCCGAGCGAACTCTTCACCGATGTCTACGCCAACCCCCAGCCCAACCTGAGCCCGACGGCCAAGTACCACCACGGCGAGAAGAACCCGCTGCTGTGACCACATGGACCTCCTCCCCGCCATTCTGCTGGCAATCCCGATTGCAGCCATCCTGATCGCGGTGAGAATCCTGATTGTCCTGCAGAACCGGAAAGACAAAGCACCGAACAAGTCCGAGAGAACCCGCTGAAGCCATGAACTCACGCCTGAACATGACAAACGAGCAACTCGCGGCCTGGTGCCGCAAGTGGCAGATCGCCGAGGTCTGGCTCTTCGGATCGGTTCTCCGTGACGATTTCTCGGCGACTTCGGATATTGACGTGATGGTGCAATTCGACGACGAGGCTCGCTGGTCGCTCTTCGAGCTATCCGAGATGAAATTCGAGCTGCAGGATCTCGTCGGAAGAAATGTCGATCTTCTGACGCTCGACGGCGTGCGAGGCATGAAGAACCCATACCGACGCCACTCGATCCTCTCCTCCGCAGAGCGGGTGTTTGCGGCATGAAGCGTGGCACGGTTCCAGAGTTGATGTTCGATATCATCGAACACGCCAAGGGCGTTGCGAAAAACGTCGATAAACTCGGCGCCTCCGGCCCCAAGGACGAAGACGTTCTCAGAGCCGCGATCCAGTGGCATCTCGTCGTGCTCGGCGAGATCTCAATCCGTCTGGGCGAGCCGTTTCACGCCGAGCATCCCGAGATCCCGTGGCGAAGGATTATCGATCAGCGCAACGTCATCGCGCATGGCTACGACGGCGTGAAGTGGAACCTCATCGCCAATCTGCGTCAGACGCACATCCCAGACCTCATCGAATTCGCACAGAATATTCTCAGCCAATACCCACCACCGCCAACGACGGATGAAACACCATGACCACCCTCGACCTGCACCCCGCCGCCATCGAGAACGTGCCGCAGCCGGACTTCTCAAAGCCTCTGCCCCCGCGCGAGGGCGACCGGATCATCCAGTTCCGTGAAGCGCTCCGCGAGGCGATGAGCTACGAGATGCGTCAGGACGAACGCGTCTTCCTGATCGGCGAAGAGGTCGCCCAGTACAACGGCGCATACAAGATCAGTCAGGGCATGCTCGACGAGTTCGGGCCCAAGCGCATCATCGACTCGCCCATCTCCGAGAACGGCTTTGCGGGCATGTGCACCGGCGCAGCGATGTACGGCCTGCGCCCCATCGTCGAGTTCATGAGCTGGTCGTTCAGCCTCGTCGCCGCCGACCCGATCCTCAACAACGTTCCCAAGATGCTCTACATGTCAGGCGGCCAGTGGGGTTGCCCGATCGTCTTCCGCGGCAACGACGGCGCGGGCGGGCAGCTCGGCTCCACGCACTCCTGGTGCGTCGAGGGCCTCTACGCCAACGTCCCCGGCATGAAGATGGCCATCCCGAGCAACCCATACGACGCCAAGGGCTTGCTCGCCACAGCGATCGCCGACCCCGACCCGATCTTCTTCCTCGAGTCAGAGCGAATGCTCGGTGACAAAGCCCACGTCCCCGAGGAGCAGTACTACATCCCCTTCGGCCAGGCGCGCGTCTGCCGCGAGGGCGACGCCGTCACGCTCGTCAGCTTCGGCCGCCCGGTCAACTTCTGCCTTGAAGCAGCTGAGAAGCTCGCCGAGGAAGGCATCGAGTGCGACGTGCTCGACATGCGGACCATCCGCCCGCTCGACATCGACTCGATCATCAAGAGCGTCAAAAAAACCAACCGTGTCGTCGTGGTCGATCAGTCCTGGCCCTTCGCCGGCATCTCCAGCGAGGTCATCACCCAGATCTGCGAGCACTGCTTCGACTGGCTCGACCACCAGCCAGTGCGTGTGAACACCGAGGATGTCCCGACGCCTTACGCCAAGGGACTCGAGTACGCGTACCTGCCCAATCCTGAGCGGATCGCCGACGCCGTCAAAAACATTCTTGCCTGATTCACGGACAGATACGGGAGAGCTGCTATGTCGATTTCAGTCACCATGCCCCGAATGTCCGACACCATGGAACAGGGCACCGTCGTCAAATGGCACGTCAAGGAGGGCGACACCATTGCGCCCGGCGATGTGCTGGCGGACATCGAGACGGACAAGGCCACGATGGAACTCGAGGCGTTCGACGAGGGCCGCATCGCCAAGCTGGCCGCCAGCGAGGGCTCCAACGTGAGCGTGGGCGATTTGATCGTCGTGATAGCCGAGGAGGGCGAAGACCTCGCCGAGGCCGCGTCGTCAGCGGGCAGCGCTTCGAGCGCGCCCAAGGCCAAGGCCGAGGCCGAGGGCTCGGACGAATCCTCGTCGAGCACAGCCACGGCCACCGCAACAACCACCGCGGCTCCCTCAAGCAACGGCTCCAGCAACGGTACGGACA
>CAXBOF010000429.1:0-2862 GCA_963977205.1 uncultured Phycisphaera sp.
GATGATGCAATGTGCGGAAAGCGGGCGAACGGACTCGAACCGTCAACATTCAGCTTGGAAGGCTGCAAGCCCTCTTCACAAGGTGCTGAATTGACCGGCACTTATGAGGTACCGAACCCAAACTGCAGCCATAGTGCCAGCGATTCCCCCAAATTGATCATCCAAACAGCCCCGGGGGGCGAGCAGATCGATCCACAGCTTCAATCGCTGATTCGCACTTGGGACTCACTCCCAGACTCAGTGAGAGATGGCATCATGGCGATCGTTGCCGGCTTTGCACTATGAGGATGGCTCTGCCCGGAACCAAGACCCGTTATGACCCGAAACTGGACATCGAATGTATGGATATCCAGCGAAGACAATAGTGGTGCTGAGGTTCAGAGTGTCATGAATTCTGAGGGCTACACCTGTAACATAGTCGGACTCGGTCTCTCAGCATCCAGAGTTGTAATTGGCGACCCAAGCGTTGAAGTCGGCGGGTGTGCACTGGCCGTCACGGTTCTGGTCACACGCGGGGTTGCCTGTGTTAAAGGCCTGGATCCAGGCGCTGAAGTCGGCGGGCGAGACCGTGCCGTCGCCGTTGGTGTCCGCGATGCACGGCTCGTCACAGTTGAACAAAGCGGCGTTGACAGCGAGCGGACTTACGCCTGCGCTGTCAAACTGGCCTGCGGCGTACACGGTGCCATCGGGTGCGACAGAGAGGTCGGAGACAGATGTCTGAATCCTTGGGGACATCCCAGAGCCCATCGCGGACCATGTATCAGTTGTGGGTGACCACTTCGCGATGTTGTTTACGGTGAGTCCGCCGACCACTTGAAACGCCCCGGCGACCACGATATCGCCGTTGGGAGTCGTAGCGAACGCGTAAGGCGAGTTGGAGTTGGTGCCGGTGAATCCTGATCCGACGGCATGCCAGTCAGTGCCGTCCCAGCACGCCAGACCGTTGGCTGGAAAACCGCCCGCGGATCCGAAGCTCCCGCCGACAAGCAGGTCGCCGTTCTCGAGAAGTTCGAGTGCGCGAACGATACCCTGCGTGCCCGAGCCGAGTGCGTGCCACTGGGTGCCATCCCATCGCGCGATGCCTGTCGCGCTGATTCCATCGGCTTGCGAGAAATTGCCGCCGACGATGATGTCACCATTCGGCATCTCGACAACATCGTAAATGAGTGTTGGAGATGGCTCCGGCGTGAGGAACCCTGACACGCCGCCGCCAAGTGTGTTGTTACCGAGTTTGCTCCAGTTCTTCCCGTTCCAGCGAGCGACTCCCCAGGCCGGCTGGTCGTCGGCTTGGAGAAACGATCCTGCGGCAACGATGTCTCCAGAGTCAGTAAGCACGAGAGCGCGGCACGAGCCGGCGTCAAGCCCGAGGCCGAGAGGTGTCCAGTTCGTGCCGTCCCAACGGGCGATCAGGTTGTTCTGCCTAGGTCCAATCGTCATGGTGAACTGGCCACCGGCGATGACGGAGCCATCCGGGAGCGCGAGCAGCGTTCGCACGAAGCTATTAAAGCCTGTGCCCATTTCGTGCCACTGGCTGCCGTCCCAGCGTGCGACAAAGCCAACCGGAGTCGACCCGGCAAGCGAGAAACGGCCTCCGTAGACGACGTCCCCGTTCGCGAGGACGGCGCAGGCATCCGCGGCTGGCATTACGCCGGTGCCCAGCGGCTGCCAGTCACATCCTTGGGCGTTAACGGTAGTGCTAGACGCGAGTAGTATCCCTGAAGCCACGCTAATGAAGTTGTGTCGCATAATTTAATTCCTCATTGAAGTGCTATCGAGACGGAGTCAGAATTAAATTCCGGGCCTGCGCAATAGTGGTCTACTAACAGCCGACGTTGTAATTAGCCACCCAGGCGCTGAAGTCTGCCGGGGAACAAGCTCCGTCGGTGTTCTGGTCGCAGCCGCTTGCATCGCTGTTGAATGCCGCCACCCAGGCGCTGAAATCGGCGGGTGTCAGCGAACCGTCACCATTGACATCGGCGATGCAGTTTGTTTGCGACATGCCGAAACAAGCCGAGAATTCGCTCGTGGCGCCGATCGAGAGATCCGTCGCTGTGGCGGTGATGAACATCATCCCCGACGGTGCTTCCTGGACCGTCAAGTTGAAGGGAGCGTCTCCGTTGGCGTCCGTGGTCACCTCGGCCGCGCCAAGGAAATGCTGCCCCTCGCCGAACCCGGTCTGGTCGCATTCTTGGTTGCTGAAGAACTCGAGCCGATACGACCGGGCTGGAATGCTGTTGAACGCTCCAGCAATTGTCATTGTGCCATCACTGGTGCTCACGGACGTAATCTCGGGATAATTTTGGAGCCCATTGCCGCCTGTGTCCGTATCGCCCGGATCATTGGGCGTCACCCCCCGGTCATTCAGCCCGATCTTGTATAGATCGATGCCCATGCCTTCGTGGCCGAAGATGCTGTTTCCTAGGATCGTTGCCGATTGCACGAGCGCGGAAACAGTGACGCCCCTGACTTCCGTAAATGCGATCGTGTTCGCTTGGCCCGGCTCGATCCCGCCGATGATGGTGTCATGCACGGAATAGATGCCTGTCGATGGCGCGACGACGATGCCACTGCGCGTCTGAATGGGGTTCAGCCCGGTGGCATCGGTGCCGATCAGGTTGCCGTGAATCGTCGTGCGATAGGTGTGCTCGTTGATAGAACCGACCTCGATCGCGTTCCCAAAGATCTGCCCGGCCGAGTGATTCGACCCAAGGGCCCGTATACCCGAGATCAGATTCCCGCGGATCAAGGTGTCGAACGCGTCGTAGACACGAACGCCCGAGGTGCCGATCTGGTTGACCCGGTTCATGCCGTCGGCCGTCACGCCGATGTAGTTGCCCTCAACCAAGGTATCTTTGGCGTAGG
>CAXBOF010000430.1:0-2860 GCA_963977205.1 uncultured Phycisphaera sp.
ATGGACACCGCCCCGGACACCATTCCAGGGCAGCGATTTGCAGGAGTAGAGTGTAGAACCCACCTACGCCCGGTCCAAGCGGATCGGCAACCCGGTTGACCGGGACGGTGGCGTTGGTGATGATCGCCCTCAGGCCGGAGTGGCGGAATGGCAGACGCGGCGGATTCAAAATCCGCTTCTGGAGACAGAGTGGGGGTTCAAGTCCCCCCTCCGGCATTACAACCTCGCTCAAAGTTTCTCTGAGTTTCAAAGCCGAGGTGCCCCCCTCGGCGTCGTGGAGTCCAAACGATGACCAAGCCGCTGCGTTGGGTTGCCTGCATTGCTCTAGCCGGGACACTGGCGGCCGTGCTCGGGCTGGGGACACTTCAGCCTCAATCAGACAGCCAGGCAACCCCGCGCAGCTACACAGGCGTGTCCCGCCCCTCCACGACGCGCGAACTGGCCTTTGCGGTGCGGGGCAAAATCGCTCAGGTGACCGTCGAGCCGGGCGACCGGGTGACGATTGGGCAGGAACTCATGCGGCTGGATGACGCGGTCCAGCAGGCCACGCTCGAATTGGCCGATGCCCAGTTAGCCGACGATACCAGACTGGAACTGGCCCAGATTGCACTGGAATTCCAGGCTGAGGAGCTCCGGCTGGTTGAGCAGTCCCTGAAGGATGGCGGTGCCAACGAGCAAGATGTTCGGACCGCACGGTTCGAGCTTGCGCGCTCGAAAGTGGAACTCCGGGCGGCCGAGTCGGAGATGCTCCAGCGGGGCCTGACCCAGAAGCGTGAGCAGGCCCGGCTCGCAGAGATGCGGATCGTTTCGCCGATCGATGGAGACGTGGTGCGTGTCGATCGCCGCGAGGGCGAGACGGTCGACGAGCAGACGCCCGTGATCACGGTGGTGCAGGTCGAGCCGCTGCGGATCGATGTGAGCGTGCCGGTGACGGTGTCACGGAAGCTGAATATCGGTCAAACGGCCGACGTCCGCTGGCTCGATATCGAATCCGAAGAGCCTGTGACCGGGAAGATCATCTTTATCTCGAGAGCAGGCGAGGCGAGCGTCCGTGAGTTGCTCGTGCGGATCGAAGTGCCCAACCAGACCGGCATGCACGCCCGAGTGACCTTTACCCAGCAATGAGACACCGGGATCGATTGGTTGGTCCTCGCGATCGGGACGTATAGGCTACCGGCCCGGGGCGGCTCACCCGACAGGGATGCAGCCAAAGAGCCCCAAGGCATCAGAGCGAATCAAAATACCGCATATTTCCCAAACGAAAGGCGACATGCAATGGCCGACGAGCAGCAGCAACAGCAGGTCCAACTCCGCATCGACGAGTCGAAGATGACCTCGACCTACGCCAACACGATCCGCACCTCGACGACCGCTGACGAGGTCGTGCTCGACTTCGGCATGAACCTGCCGACACAGGGCCCCGACGGTCAGGCAGCCCTGATGTTCAACGTCGGCAGCCGGGTCGTCATGAACTGGTCGGGCGCCAAGCGTCTGGCGATCACCCTTGGCCAGGTCATTCGCCAGTACGAAGAGCGCAACGGCGAGATCCAGATCCAGCGTGGCGGCGGCGCCCCGGCCCAGGGTCAGGATGCACCCAAGCTTGCCGACTGATCGCAAGCTGACAGGCAACGCCCATGTCGAGTGACCAGGAAGTCAGCGACCGCCCAAGCGAGATCTCCCCGGGCACCAGGCCCGGGGCTGTTCAAGCCAAAAGCGGCCGACAAGGGGCTCTGCGCGAGTTCCTCGGCAAACTGCTCGCGTTCCAGTGCAAGATCACAGGAGCCGACGCGGGCGCTGTCTATCTGCGCGCAGGCAAAGGACGGCCAGGCGGCATCTTTGTCGCCTACCACGGCGACGCCGAGTCGTCCTTTGATGAATCCACAAGCAAGAAACTTGCCCTCATCGGTGAAAGAGCCGCTGCGGGCAATTCAGCCGGTGTGAGTGAGCCGATGACGCTCACGGGGGCGCATGATCTCTACGCGGCAACGGCAACGCATACCGCCCTCGCTTCGCCGCTGGTCGCCGACGGCAACGTCGAAGGGGCGTGCATCGTCCTAGTTCCAACCAAGGACCGCGAGTCGCATGCACACAAGCTTGAACGCCTGGCACTGACCGTTTCGCGGTTCGAGTCGTTCCTCTGGCAGCAGTCTTTTCTGGGTGAGGCCGAGCAGAAGGTCATGCTCCGCGAGACGCTGGAACTCCTGGATCAGGCCCAGCGTGGCGCCTCGGCCCGGGCCATGGGTTCGCTGCTGTGTGACGAGATGCGTCGGCGATTCGGGTGTACGCGCGTTTCGATCGGCATGCTGCGGGGCGATCAGCTCCGGGTCATGTCGATCAGCGGGGCCGATGATCTTGATCGCCACGCGCCGACGGTTGAGGCGCTCGAATCGGCCATGGAAGAAACGGCGCTCCAGGACGCCGAGGTGCTCTTCCCTCCTTCTGAAGCACTCGAACACGTGCCCGGCAGCCGGCGCGTGACGCACGAGCACGCGAGGCTCAGCGAGGCGTACGGCCCATCTTCGATCGTGAGTTTGCCGCTGCGTATCGAAGAAGATCTGGTCGGGGTCATGGTCCTCGAACGCGACGCGTCGGACCCATTCCCTGATGCAGCCCTCCCACTGCTCAGGCTTGTCGCGGAGTTTGTTGGTCCGGCTGTTTACACACGCAGACTCGCCGACCGCCGCACACCCGAAGTCATCCGAGACGACCTGCTGGATCTGGGTACAGGGATTGTCGGACCCAGGCACACCGGTAAGAAGCTGATCGGGCTTTTGGCACTGATTGTGTTCGTACTCATGGCGGCTGTCCCGATCCCGTCGCGTGTCAAGGGCACTATGGATGTTCGCCCCGAGGTCAGCCG
>CAXBOF010000431.1:0-2856 GCA_963977205.1 uncultured Phycisphaera sp.
GAACCCGAGATCGGCAAGGACCAGATCCGCCCGGATGCCCATCTCCTCAAGCTTGCGCGGCAAATCCGCAAAGCTCCCGTGGATTGATTTCACCTCACCCTGAAAGCCCGATTCGCGCAGCCTCGCCTCGGCCCGCTCCAGATTCTGCGCATCCAGATCGTTCAGCACGATCGTCCCGCTCGCCCCGAGCCGCTCGGCAATCAGCACCGCGTGCCCGCCCAGACCCGCCGTCGCATCGACGTACACCTCCCCCGCCTTCGGCTCAAGCAGCGTGAGCACCTGCTCGGGAAGCACCGGGATATGTGTGCCAAGCCCTTCATCCATGCCCCCAGCCTACGCGGTCGGCACCATCGCTATCCTCCATCTATGAGATCACTCGCATCGATCGTGCTCCTGGCCTTTACCTTGGCCGTCCCATTCGGGTGCGTACCCAAGTCCGTCACGATCCAGCTCAGACCCGACCGGGGCCAGGTCCAGCAGAGCGTCGTCCTTCGCGACCAGCTCGGCGGCCCGAAAATCGCACAGATCGATCTCACCGGCGTCATCACCTCCGCCCCGACCTCCGCCTTCGGCTCGGCTGCCCTGCTCGATGACATGGCCCTCATGTTCGAACGCGCCGAAACCGACGCCGGCATCAAAGCCGTCATCCTCCGGATCAACTCGCCCGGCGGCTCCGTCGCCGCAAGTGAAACACTCGCCGACATGATCGAGGACTTCAAAGCCCGCTCGGGCAAACCCGTCGTCGCGTCGATGGGCGAGGTTGCCGCCAGCGGCGGGTACTACACCGCCATCACCGCCGACATCATCGTGGCCCAGCCCTCGACCATCACGGGCTCCATCGGTGTCATCGTCCCAACACTCAACGTCGCCGACGGCCTGGCCCGCATCGGCATCAAATCACGCTCCGTCACCAGCGGCCCAAACAAGGACATCGCCAACCCGCTCCAGCCCATAAACGAAGCCCACTACACCATCCTGCAGGGCATCGTCGACGAGTTCTACGAAGACTTCCGCGCACGCGTCCTCGTCGCCCGTCCAACGATCGAGAACCCCGACAGCGTCCTCGACGGCTCCGTCTACACCGGTCGGCGGGCGCTCGAACTCGGACTCGTCGACAAGCTCGGCGGCATCCGCGAAGCGTTCGACGAAGCCAAACGCCTGGCCGATCTCGACTCCGCGGTTCTCGTCAAACTCCATCGTGGCGGGCCTACACCCATGACGCCCTACGCGGCAGTCGAAGCGCCGAGCATCCCTCAGCAAGACCACAACACACTCAGCTCGATCCTCGGCTGGCAGGACCGCATCCGCCAGACCGGCGCCAACGACCCGGGCTTCTACTACCTCTGGCTCCCGCCCAGCTCACTCGGGATTGAATAAGTCAATTCAAGGGTGCCACGGGTTGTCCCGAAGGGCAACCCGTGCTCGACATCAAGCAATCACGGCTTGCAAGACAAGCCGTGGCACCCGGTCATGAGCAATCATCCCTCGTTGCGCCGCGCCATTGCCGCGTCGGCCATGTCCTCGAATCGTCGCGCCATGCGCTCAACCAGAAGCCCTTTGACTCGAGCCATATCCGGGCACGCATCGCCCATCAATCGGCGCAGACTCGTGACAGGCCTGCCGTGCAGGCCGCAGGGCACGATGAGCCCAAAGTGCGCCAGATCCGGGTCGACATTGAGCGCCAAACCATGAAGCGTCACCCATCGGCGGACACGCACACCTATCGCTGCGACTTTGGCAAACTCGTCGCCATCGCGCGTCCAGACACCCGTGGCCCCCTCGTCGCGTTCGCCCTGAACACCAACATCCGCCAGCACGTCGATGATGATCTCCTCGAGTGCGCGCAGATACTCGATGATCCGGCAGTTCATCCGGTTGAGATCCACAATCGGGTACACGACCAGCTGCCCCGGCCCGTGGTAGGTGACATCCCCCCCGCGATCGGTGTCCGCAAGCGTCACGCCATGCTGGGCGAGCATCGCCTCGGTCGCGATCACGTGCTCGGCCACGCCCGGCCTCCTGGTCACGGTGATCACCGGGTCGTGCTCGACGAGCAGGACCGTCCCGATCGGGCCATCGTCCTCGCCCCGACCGGCGAGCACCGATTCATGCCGCGCGTTCTGGATGCGGTACGCCTCGGCATACGACACCCGCCCGAGATCCTCGATTTCAAGCCGATTCTGCACGCGTGATGCTAGTTCCATCGCCCCGTCCGATCCCCTACCATGCACCCATGCTGCTTCACACCCAACCCGCGCCCGGGTCGCGACATGCCTGAAGAGGCCCGCCCCTTCCAGCTCTGCGTCATGGCTTCAGGCTCCTCGGGCAACTGCTCCGTCATCACCTATGGCCAGGGCCTGACCACACGCGCCTGCCTCATCGATGCGGGGCTCTCGCCCAGGCGCACACGCACATTGCTTGCCAACATGGGCATCCGGTTCGATCAGCTCGATCACATCCTCGTGACCCACTTCGACCGTGACCACTTCCACCTCGGCTGGCAGGCCGCCAAGCTCGACCGCATCCGCATCCACGCCCACGCCGACCACTCACCCTCGGCGCACAACACCGGCGTTCGGCCCCGACACTTCTCGTTCTTCGATGAGCCCTTCGCCCTCTGGGATTCGCTCAACATCGACTTTGCACGCCTCGCCCACGACTCACAGGGCGTCACCGCGTTCCGCCTCGAAAACGACCTCGGCTCGCTCGGATACGCCACCGACCTCGGGCGGCCGGCCCCCGAGCTCGTCCGCTCGCTCCATGGCGTCGGGACCCTTGCCATCGAGAGCAACTACTGCCCCCAGATGCAACTCGCCTCCAGCCGACCCGCCTTCCTCAAGAAGCGCATCATGGGCG
>CAXBOF010000432.1:0-2841 GCA_963977205.1 uncultured Phycisphaera sp.
TCATCCTGGCGGCCCGCGCCGATCGCTGGCAGGAGCACATGTCCGCGCGGGCTCTCTCCGAGGAGTACGGCGGCAAGCTGGCTGCTTTCCAGGCCGCCCCGGAGATCTACGAGAACCGCTTGCGGTTCGAGGCGATGACCCAGGCGATCAAAGATCTCAGGCTGTACATCGTTGACGAAGCCGTCGAAAAGCGGATCCGTTTGGACCTGATCGACAAATACATCGGTACCGGCGGCTTCGAGCCGCTCAACGAAGGCGACATGTGAGGAGCATGATGAAGACTCTCCGCAGACCCTTGTTCTTTCTTCTGGCCGGGCTGATCGTGCTCGCACTGGGTGCGTTCAGCTTTACGTACACGGTTCAGTACAACGAACGCGCGGTGGTGACGAACTTCGGCTCCGCCGATGAGGCCGACCTCAAAACCGAGGCGGGCCTGAAGTTCAAGTGGCCCTACCCGTTCCAGTCGGTGACGAGCTACGACACCCGCATGCAGATCGTCGATGCGCTGGGCACCCAGCAGCAGACAGCCGACGACAAGCAGGTGGTGGTCGAGGCGTACGCCGTCTGGCGTGTGAGCAACCCGCTCGTCTTCTACCGCAAGTTCTCCAACGCGGGCCCCGACGAGCGTGACCACTACGCAGAGGCCGAGAAAACCGTCCGCTCGAGCCTGAACTCGGCGATCAGCGAGACGAGCCGCTTCCGGATGGACGAGCTCTTCTCGCCCCGGTCCAATTCGTCGAAGCTGCCCGATCTTGAGGCTGCGATCCTGAATGTCGTCAAGCGTGACGCGGGCGATGCCAACACCACGGGCCTGGGCATCGAGATCGTCGATGTGGGCATCAACCGCATCCGTCTGAGCGAGCAGAACAGCACCGACGTGATCGAGCGCATGAAGGCCGACCGCCAGAAGCTGGCGCAGGACACGATCAGCTCGGGCCAGGCCGACGCTCAGTCGATCCGCTCGCAGGCCGAGAGCGACGCCGAGCGCATCCGCTCGTTCGCCGAGCGCCAGGCGAGCAATCTCAAGGCCATCGGTGACCAGGAAGCCGGGCGCTACATCGCGATGATGCAGGAAAACCCGAAGCTAGCGATGCTTCTCGAAGAGCTCCAGTTTCTGCGTGACGCCTACTCCAAGCAGATCACGCTCGTCATCTCTGGCGCGCCGGGCTTCCGCATGCTTCAGCCGGCGGCTCTGGACAAGCTCCTCGATGACGAAGGCCAGGAGGAAGGCAAGTGACGGACGAGCACAACGAACAGCTCGATCCCGCTCCCGCTTCGCGCGGCAACGCCTCGGTGACGCTCCGCGAATCCGAGAGCGCAAGCGAGGCCGGCGCGCTGCTCGACAGCGCCAACCGCTCCGCGCTCGATGCGCTGCGCATCGCGTACACGATCATGAGCTGGATCATGGTCGGGCTCATCGTCCTCTTCGTGCTCAGCGGCTTCCAGTCGGTGAGCGAGAGCGAAAGAGCCGTCCGACTTCGCTTCGGCAAGATCACCGATGCCAACCTGGGCGCGGGTTTCCAGTTCGCCTTCCCGCCGCCGATCGGTGAGCTCAAGAAAATCGAGATCGGGCAGCAATCGCTGCGGATCGACAACGCCTTCTACCCCGCCATCGAGGGACGCCAGCGCAGCCAGACGGTTGAGGAGCTGGCAAGCCGAGGAGGCTTCCAGAGCTACGACCCGACGAAGGACGGCTCGATCATCACCGCCGACCAGAATCTCGCCCACGCCAAGTGGCAGGTTCTGTATGAGCGTGCCAACCCGACCGACTGGATGACCAACGTCGATAACAAGGAACTCGGTGAGCAGATCCTGCAGCTCTCGATCGAGCGTGCGGTCGTCCGCGCGATGGCCGAGATCACCATCGAAGACCTGCTCAAGCAGTCGGCAGGCTCAGACAGTTCCGTCGCAAGGCGTGCCGAGCAGTTCGCGCAGGAATCGCTGGACCGTCTCAATTCGGGCATCCAGATCGTGCGTCTGGACATGGTCGATCCGACGCCCCCGATCAATCTGTACAACGAGTTTGCAGCCGTCAACAGCGCCCAGTCCAACGCGAACGCTGAGCGTGATCGCGCTCAGCAGAGCGCTCGCACGACGCTGAATCAGGTCGCCGGCGGGGCGGCCCAGCCGCTCATCGAACTGATCGACCGCTACGAGCGGGCCTCGGATCTTGGCAACGCCGAGGCGCAGGACACGCTCCTGGCCGCGATCGAGTCTGTGCTGATGGGCCAGGCCGTCACCGTCGAGCCCATCTTCGATGGTGACGAGCCGATCGTGTCGCAAGACCGGCTTGTTTCGGGCGAAGTGACGCGCCTGATCAGCGACGCCGAGACGTACCGCCGCCGTGTGCGGGACCGCGCCCAGGCCGACGTGACCCGTTTCCGCTCCAAGCTGGAGCAGTACAACGACAACCGCGGCGTGCTGATCACGCGCGAGTGGTCCGATGCCGTCGAGCAGTTCCTCAAGAAGGACACGGTGCAGGCGATGTTCCTGCCGCGCGGCACGGACATCCTCGAACTCCTGCTGGGTCGCGATCCGCAGATCCTGCGTGACCAGGAGAAGGTCCGCAACCGCGAGATGCTGATGCAGGCCAACGAGCAGCGCAAGGAACAGATCAGCCAGCCTCAGCTGAGAGATGTGAATCAGGTCGATCGTTAAACGGAGCCCGCCAGCTTGGCAAACGCGCCCGCACAAAAGAGCCAGACACCCGTCGTCGCGTGCCAGCGGCTGACCAAGGTCTTCAAAGACTTCTGGATGCGGCCGCGCGTCCGCGCGGTCGAGGATCTTTCGCTCGAGATCATGCCCCACGAGATCTTCGGCCTGCTCGGACCCAACGGCTCG